>CAIPGD010000107.1 GCA_903864485.1 uncultured bacterium
CAGCAGCGCAATTGATCGATTGCATGCTCAGACTTCGCCCCAACACACGCATTGCACTCGCCGCACCGACGGGCAAGGCGGCTGCGCGACTGCGGGACGCTCTAAGCCCGGATTCCAAAAAGTTCGATGCATTCACGCTGCACAGGCTCCTCAACATTCATCCCGCGACCGGTCGCGCACACCACCACGCAAAGAACCCCCTGCCCTTTGATCTGGTCGTCGTGGACGAGGCGTCCATGCTCGATCTCACGCTTGCCCTTCAACTCATTGACGCCTTACCGACCCACACCCAGTGCGTGCTTCTGGGCGACAAGGACCAGCTACCACCTGTTGAGATTGGTTCGGTGTTCGCAACGCTCTCAGCGGGGCGACGATTTTCGCCCCAGGGACTCGATCGGCTGGCACAAGTCACTGGTTATGCGGCTGAGTCAATTCAGGGGAACATTGCCGCAACTCCAAATAATTCAGCCCTCACCGATCATGTAGTCTGGTTAGAAAAGAACTATCGATTTTCAGATCGATCATCGATTGGAAAGCTTTCAGAAGCCGTTAAACGAGGGGAGATCACAACGGCAACCGAACTCATCCAAGATCCTCAGCTCGAGGGCTTAAAGTGGTTTGAAGACAGTCACCCCAAGATCGACATGCCCACCCTGCGGGCAGCCGCGCTTGGCTATGCACCGTATCGAACCGCTCTGGAGCGTATGAAGGGACGTTTGAATGAGCATGCAATCCCGCATGCAAACGAGCATGCAATTCCAGACCAATCCTTACTTGAAGAATTATTCAAAGAATTTGATAAATTCCGAGTACTGGCGGCCATTCGTCAAACCGGTCGAGGGGTCGTCACACTCAACGCGCAATTGCGCCAGTTGATCGACCCCGGCACACGCACGTGGTACCCAGGCCGACCAATCCTGATCACCCGCAATGATCCCGCGTTGAACCTGTTCAATGGTGATGTGGGAATCTGCCTGCCCAATCCTGCAAGCGATCGCGAGCGGCCCCAGGTCTGGTTTCGCGAACAACCACAGGGGGATTCGAGGCAGTTCCGCGCCATTGAGTGCAACCGACTACCCCCGCATGAGGACGCGCTGGCAATGACCGTGCACAAAGCGCAGGGCTCCGAATTCGAGTCCGTGCTGATTGTTTTGCCTCATGAGATTGGCCGGACAGCCAACCGTGCCCTGCTCTATACCGCAATCACCCGAGCCCGCGGCCGGGTTATGGTCTCGGGGCGTCAGTCGGTGTTTGAAGCGGCGTGTTTGCAGGCTGAGGTTCGTCCGAGTGGCCTATCCGACCGGATTCGGGAACTGCTCGACGCTTCTCCCTCAAGCTCATCAGATTGAGCAACGACGACTCGACACAAGCGGCCGCCACAATCGGTTTCTCCATCGGAAACAAATGGGTCCCGTCGATCAGAATCTTCCGTCCGCGGATCACCTGATCAGTCAGGGAAGCACCCGCCAACCGCATCTCGCGCGACTCCAGCCCGGCGACCAGCGCCACGGGACAGATCAGGGGCTGGCGACGCAGCAAACCCGGCAAATGGTCTGGGATCGTGTTGTAGATCCTGGTCTCGACTTCGCGCGAGAATTTCAACACCCGGCGCGTTCCATGCGGCCCGGGCTCATCGACGGTTCCATGAAGCACGTAGTCATCCAGAACTCTTGTATCCCACTGGGCAAACGCTCGCTTACCCACGAAATGCGCCTTCGCTTCCGCCACGCTTGGCCACTGAAACCGACGCTTTCGGCTGACGGCGCCCGGCGAAAACCGACCAACCAGCGGGATCTTTTTGGCGACCTGAACGACTCGTGCTTGCCATCCACCGACGACGGGCGAATCCAGCAAAACGACGCCACGCGCTAAATCTGGTACCCGCGCGGCCGCCATCAAGCTGAGCAAACCGCCCAGCGAGTGCCCGATCAAAAACGGCGTCTGGCCGTATCGAGCCGCGATGGGCTGCACAAAATCGATCAGTTCCTGAACCAGATTTGGCCAGTTACTGCTGACCGGGTAGCGCGGATCGTGACCAAACATCTCCAGCGCTTCGACGGCAAAACCGCGTTCGCGCAGCTGGTCGAGCATCACCCGATAAGTGCTGGCAGGAAAACTGTTGCCGTGAGAGAAAACGACCAGTGGACGAGCGATCAGATCATGTCTCCGCCGCCACCGCCGCGGTCCATGCTCATCCGACCTTCATCAGCAAGCTGGCGCGCTGTGCGCAGCATCTCTTTCTGCTGCTCTTCGACCTCGGTAATCTTGACCGGGCCCAAACTATCGAGCGCCTCTTTGACCGTCTCAGCCGCGCGCTTGGCCATGTTCTTGAACAACTTCTCGCGCAAGCGCGCACTCGCCCCCTTGAGCGCCCGCACCAACTGATC
>CAIPGD010000108.1 GCA_903864485.1 uncultured bacterium
CTTTGGCCACCGTGGCGTTCGTGGTTGCTGGGTCGTATCGGATTGAGTGGTCGGCGGGCGATTCGGCTGCCAAACAATCCCTGATTCTGCGCGCGGGCGAGGGCGTCATCCTGCGGGAAGTATCAGACATTGGCCTCGTCCTTGCGCGCCCTCTACCCAGTGACTTAAGCGTTGGCGCGAAGCCGTGGCTGACCCTGATCAAGCTAGAATCCATTCTCGATTCCAGCGCGGCAATCGTTCCCTAACCTGGTCTTCCCTGTGGCCTACCGTTACGCCATTGGCGCCGAAACCTACCGGTTTGACGACCTCAGGACCCTCCTTGCCAAGGCGAGTCCCGCGCGGTCTGGCGACCTGCTCGCCGGGGTCGCTGCCGAATCGGAGGCGCAGCGGATTGCAGCCCGGTTAGTCTTGGCCGACCTGCCACTGCGGGCTTTTTTGAATGAAGCGGTGATTGATCCGGAGACCGACGAAGTCAGCCGGCTCATTCTTGCCCAACACGACCCGGATGCGTTCGCGCCAATCGCTCACCTCACTGTCGGCGAGTTCCGGAACTGGTTGCTGTCGGACCGCATTGATGCGACGGCGGTCGGTGCGATCGCCTGGGGCATCACCCCAGAAATGGCCGCCGCGGTGAGTAAACTCATGCGCAACCAGGATCTGGTTCTTGCAGCTCGAAAATGCCGGGTAATTACATCATTTCGAACTACAATAGGCTTACCCGATCGTCTGGCGGTTCGCTTGCAACCCAACCATCCGACCGACGATCTGCGCGGCATTGTGGCTTCGGTTCTCGATGGTTTGATGTACGGTTGCGGCGACGCGGTGATCGGGATCAACCCTGTCGGTGACAACCTCTCGGGCATCGTCGCCATCCTGAACCTGCTCAACGAACTGCGCGAGCGCTTCGAAATTCCAACCCAAAGCTGCGTCCTGACCCACGTCACCCAGACCCTCAAAGCGATCGAGCTCGGGGCTCCGGTCGATCTGGTTTTTCAATCGATCGCAGGAACTCAGAAAGCCAACGAAGGCTTTGGTATTTCGCTCGCCTTGCTCGACGAAGCGGCTTCTGCGGTGGCCTCATTAAGACGCGGAACCGTCGGACAAAATGCGATGTATTTCGAGACAGGCCAAGGGAGCGCACTATCGGCGAATGCCCATCATGGCGTTGACCAGCAAACCTGCGAGGCGCGGGCGTACGCGGTTGCCCGACGCTACGCACCGCTTCTAACGAATACGGTAGTGGGTTTTATCGGTCCTGAATATTTGTACGATGGGAAACAAATCACCCGCGCCGGGCTTGAAGACCATTTCTGCGGCAAGTTGCTCGGCGTACCGATGGGCTGTGATGTCTGTTACACCAACCATGCAGAAGCCGATCAGGACGACATGGATACGCTCTTGACCATGCTTGGCGTAGCGGGTGTCAATTTCATCATGGGGGTGCCGGGCGCCGATGATGTCATGCTGAATTATCAAAGCACATCGTTTCATGACGCGCTTTATCTGCGCGATGCACTCGGGCTCCGCCGTGCACCAGAGTTTGAGTCTTGGCTCGAACGGATGGGCCTGACCGGATCCAATGGACGCCTGCTGGAGCAGGCTCAAGCCGATCACCCCCTCCTCGCGCTCGGCGAATCCGTAGCCTTCGGTCATCGGTGAGCTTCGATTGATGCCCGACCAGCAAACCAACTTAGCCGATTCCGATCATCGGCCCAGCCTTGTGCAGCTCGATCAGTGGGTCAACTGGCGCGAATTCACTCCGGCCCGAATCGCGCTGGGGCGGGTCGGTGCGAGCCAGCCGACCGAGGCTTTGCTACGTTTCTCAATGGCCCATGCCCATGCACGCGATGCGGTCTATGAACCGCTCGAGCTCGCAGGTCTGTTTGCACAATTGGAGGGCCCCGCTGGATGTATCGCGGTCAAGAGTCGCGCCGCTGATCGCGCACAGTACCTGCGCAGACCCGACTTTGGGCGACGCCTTGATTCGGCGAGCGTTGAGCGACTTCGAGAATCACAACACGACCCGTCTGATCTCGTCATCGTGATTGCCGATGGGCTTTCCGCACTGGCCACTGTGCGCCATGCGGTGCCGGTCATTAAAGCCCTCCGCTCGAGGCTCGCGGGATGGCGAATCGGCCCGATCGTCATTGCCGAACAGGCGCGCGTGGCGCTCGGTGATGAGGTCGGCGAAATCCTCAATGCCCGTTGCGTCGCCATCCTGATCGGCGAGCGCCCAGGCTTGAGTTCACCGGATAGTCTGGGCATTTACCTGACCTGGAATCCGCAGATCAGGCGAACCGATGCCGAGCGTAATTGCATCTCCAATATTCGGCCTGCAGGGTTGTCCTACGAACAAGCCGCCACCAAGCTGGTGGCCTTGCTCGAAGGGGCTAAGCGACTCGGCACGACAGGCGTCAACCTCAAAGAAAACGATGGCGAAACCCAACGCATCGGTTGAAGCGCTCGCCTTACTGCGTAGCCTATTTGACGCGGCGATCGCTGCCGCCCAGCCCGATTTGTGTGTACCGCCGCATCTACCGACACGCGCCGAACTAGGGTCAGGTCGCCTGATCGTGATCGGAGCTGGTAAGGCGTCAGCGGCGATGGCGCGCGCACTAGAAAATCACTACAAGAAGAATGATCCTGAACTTTTGCAACGCATTGAAGGCCTGGTCGTCACGCGCTATGGCTATGGCGTGACTTGTTCGCAAATTGAAATCGTCGAGGCAGCCCATCCAGTCCCCGATGCGGCGGGCTTGGCGGCTGCAAAGCGCATGCTCGAGCGGGTCCAGGGGTTGAATGAGGCCGATCTCGTCATCAGTCTGATCTCCGGCGGTGGATCGGCGTTGTTACCGCTCCCTGGTGGCGGATTAACGCTGGCCGATAAACAGCAGATCAACCGCAGCCTTCTCGAATCGGGAGCAACGATTGGTGAAATGAACTGCGTGCGTCGTCACCTTTCGGCGATCAAGGGCGGTCGACTGGGCGCCGCCTGCTACCCGGCCCGGGTGCTCAACCTCCTGATGTCAGACGTCCCTGGCGACCAACCGATTGATATCGCCTCGGGACCGACGGTAGCCGATTCGAGCACCCGTGACGACGCATTGGCCATCGTCGTGCGCAATCACCTGCGCCTACCCGATGCCGCACGCCAATGGCTCGAAGGCGAGACCAGCGAATCCATCAAACCCAATGACTCCCGGATGGCCAGGGTACAGACCCGGATCATTGCAGCGCCCCAGCAAAGTCTCGAGGCAGCGGCCGCGCTCGCCCGCGACGCCGGCTATGGCGCCCATATTTTGGGCGATGCCATCGAGGGCGAAGCGCGCGATGTCGGCAAAGTACTGGCGCGCATAACGAACCAGGTGGTCTCACGCGGACAGCCCTTTGAGGCGCCTTGCGTCGTACTTTCAGGCGGAGAAACCACCGTCACGCTCAGGGATGCCTCTCGGAGCAATGGAAGCAATGGGCGCGGCGGTCGTAACGTTGAATTCTTACTGGCTTTCGGGATTGCCTTGGGCGAGCAGGAAGGCGTCTATGCATTGGCTGGCGACACCGATGGGGTTGACGGTGCCGAGGAAATCGCCGGGGCCTATTGGCAGCCCGACACCTTGACCCGCGCCCAGGCAGCCGGTCTACGACCGACCATTAGTCTCGATCAACACGATGCGCACGGTTTTTTTCAAGCCCTTGGTCAGAGCATCATCACCGGCCCCACCCGAACCAACGTTAACGATTTCAGGGCGATTCTGATTCAGCCCCGCCGGTCCGATAAAGACTGAAAGTGTCACTGAGATAGATGGCCTCTGAAGTAAATGGTCCCTGACGTGGCCCGGGTTCAGGTGATGCCAAACAGCGTCACCGACAGCGCCTCACTGCGCACGGCAAGTAAGGCCCCATATTCGGCACTGTTCGCCCACTGCGTGGCGGCCTCAGACGTAGGAAATTCAATTTCGACAAACGCATTAAATTCTGCACACCCCAACTCGTTCCAGAACACCTGATCTCGGGCACCCCGAAAAACCACAGATCCCCCATAACAGGCGATCGTCTGACCGACTTGGCTGCGATAACGCTCGAATGCCTCGGTATCCTTCAGAGCGATTAACCCGACCACTTTCATTTTGCCTCCGATCCTTTAGCGCGCGATTGTTGAGCCCGATTGTTGAGCACGATTGTTGAGCCCGATTCGGTAGGATGCCCAATTGATTAGACTTGCTCAAGAAGGGCCCACCTGACCATGAATCCCGTGCCACACTCGGTCGAAGTCCTGATTATCGGGGCGGGCTTTTCCGGCATTGGTGCCGCGATCCAGCTCAAAGCCGCTGGCATCCCATTCTTAATTCTAGAAAAAACCGCCGAAATCGGCGGAGTCTGGCGCGACAATCACTACCCGGACTGTGCTTGCGATATTCCGTCGGCGCTGTACTCGTATTCGTTTGCGCCAAATCCAAACTGGAATCACCTGTTCGCCAAGCAACCCGAAATCAAACGGTATTGCGAGAACACGGCGCAGGTATACGGCATCGTTGACCAGATCCGGTTCGGCCAAGAGCTGCTGACTGCGCATTGGGAGTCCAACCAAAGCGAGTGGGTCATCAAGACGTCCACCGCGGACTACCGGGCAAAATTTCTAGTCGTCGCCAGTGGCCCCATGCATGTGCCGGTCACGCCGAAGGTCAAGGGTCTTGAAAGCTTTACTGGTATTCAGTTTCATTCCTCTCGCTGGGATCATTCTTTTGATCTGAATGACAAACGCGTTGCCGTGATTGGTACCGGTGCATCGGCGATCCAGTTCGTTCCGCCGATCCAGCCTATGGTCAAGAAGCTCACGCTCTTCCAGCGCACCGCACCCTGGGTATTGCCCAAAATGGATCTCGTGATACCCAGGGGCTGGCAAGAACTGTTCAAACGAATCCCGTTCGCACAGCGCCTGCTTCGGACCCTGCTGTACTTGCAATTCGAAGCTCTGAACTCAAGCCTGCGTCACCCGCAACTGGTCAAGCGGATGGAGGCCATCGGCTTGCGCAACATCCGGCGCGGGGTCAAGGACCCCGCGCTACGCACACGCCTCACACCCGATTTTTCACTGGGTTGCAAACGCATCCTTCAGTCCAACACCTGGTATCGCGCGCTAGCGAAACCGAATGTTGAAGTCGTCTCTGGCATCCGCGAAATCCAGGGCTCATGCCTGATCGCTGACGATGGAAGCCATTGCGACGCTGACGTTCTGATCTTCGCAACGGGTTTCGAAGTCTCGGTGCCCCCGATTGCCAAACGAATCATCGGCGAATCCGGAACCACGCTACACGCGCGCTGGGACGGGTCGCCCAAAGCCTATCTGGGCACGATGATCGATGACTGCCCCAACCTCTTCCTGATGCTGGGCCCCAATCTGTATAGCTTTGCCTCCGCGTTCACGATGATTGAAGCGCAAGTACAGTTCATCGTCTCGGCCCTCTCGACCGCGCGTCAAAAAAATCTGTACACCATTGCTGTCGATCCAGTACGAAGCGCGTCGTATAACGAGGCAGTGCAAGCGTCCCTCCAACGCTCGATCTGGAACAGTGGCTGTTCGAGTTATTTCCTCGACGCGCATGGAAGAAACAGTACGAACTGGCCTTGGACGACGTTTCGGATGCGCTCTCGACTGGCCCGATTCCGGTCCGCGGAATTCCTGACCCGCTAGTGCCACGATGGTGCCCCGCTGGTGCCCCGCTGTTGCCCCACCCCACCTCCAATCAACGAATCATCAAACCGCATGAGCATCCAGAACTTTCTCGTTAGCACGGTTCTACGATGGCAAAAGAACTCGAGCCTCAAGCTGAGTGCCGATCACCGCTTTCGGCGCAATCGCAAATGGCTGGCGGCGGTGCGCGTCAAAACCAAGGCCTCGATCACGATTCGATCGGATCGGATCGCGGGCGTGCCGGTCGAGTGGGTCATGCCTAGCGCATTGATGTCGGCGCCGCAGGCCCCCGTCTGCGTGTATTTTCACGGTGGCGGCTTCGGGATGGGCGGGCCCAACAGCCACCGTGCACTGGCCGCTTATCTGGCTGAAAAAGCCCAGATCAAGATGCTGATGGTTGACTATCGTCTCGCACCCGAAGATCCGTTCCCCGCGGCGCTAGATGACGCCCTGGCGGTTTATCAGACCCTCATCTCGAATCTGGCTGAGGCCGACTCGGCCGCGACCCACAACGACCCCCGCCCCCCGAGGCCCCTCTTCATTGGCGGTGATAGCGCGGGTGGCAACATTGCGCTCGCCACCTTGCAGGCGGTCCGCAATCTGCCGCATCCGCTCCCATCAAGCGCACAACCGAACGCACAACCGGACGCACAACCCCGCGGGATTTTTCTGCTCTCACCCTGGCTGGATTTGACCCATCAAAACCCGTCGATGGTGAGTAACGA
>CAIPGD010000109.1 GCA_903864485.1 uncultured bacterium
ACAGCAGCTGCAGCGGGTTCAAGGGACTTGCCACTGGGGGTTGTGGCGTTTCCAACGCTGGCGGGATTGACCGAATCCACTGGGTCCTGGGGCGCTAAGGTTGCATCGAATGTCACGTCGTCCGTTGAACCTGACACTCAGCCGAACACTCATCCGAACACTCATCCGATCATTCCTCCAATCGCTGATCCCGACAAGCTTGTCTACCTTGCATTTACCAGTGGGACGACCGGGCCTCCCAAAGGGGTGATGCATAGCGACAATACGCTGCTGGCGAATGGCCGCGCCATGGTCGCGGACTGGTCGCACGATGACGGCACAGTCCTTCTGAGCCTTAGTCCGATGAGCCACCATATTGGTACCGTCGCACTTGAGCAAACGATGGTTTGTGGCTGCGAACTCGTCGTTCATGACCCACGGCTTGGACGGTCTGCGCTCGACTGGATTCTCGAGACCGGTGCAACCTATGTCATGGGCGTGCCGACCCATGCAATGGATTTGTTGCACGGGTTGCAGCAACGCGGAATGAATCAACTCGGACAGGTCAGAGTGTTCTACATGGCGGGAGCCCCGATCCCGCAGGAGACTGCTCAACGCTTCATGGCGATCGGTGTGACGCCGCAAAACGTTTACGGCATGACTGAAAACGGTTCTCATCAGTACACCTTACCGGGCGATCCGACGGACGTAATCGTCAAGACCTGCGGCCGCGCCTGTCATGGCTACGAGATTGCTTTGTGGTCGCAGGAGAATGCCGACATTCCCGCGGCACCCGGTGAAATCGGTGAAATTGGCGGTCGCGGAGCCGTTTTGATGTTGGGCTATTTCGCGAATCAACAAACGACCGAGCGTTCATTCAATGCGTCGGGTTGGTTTATGAGCGGAGACCTGGGCCAACTTGATGAGCGCGGCAATTTGCATATCGTTGGTCGTAAGAAAGATTTGATCATTCGTGGCGGGCATAACATTTATCCTGCACAGATCGAAGACTTGGCCCACCGCCATCCCGCCGTCAAGAAGGCCGCTGCGTTTGCGGTTGCAGACGAGCGATTGGGTGAAAAAGTCTGCCTCGCGCTGATTGTGGAAGGTCCCGCGCTGGGGGCGGAAGAATTGCTCGAACATCTGGCGCAATCGGGGCTCTCAAAATTCGATATGCCCGAGTATTACCTGGTGATGGATGAATTCCCTCTGACACCGAGCGGCAAGATTCTAAAGCGGGAACTGATGGCCTGGACTCAGGCTGGTCGGATCCAACCGCACCCGGTCCGCTACAAGGCGAAGTCTGTCTCATGATCGAACTGACTTACCCTGAGGAATTTGCCCTTTTGACCATCGCGCGGCCAGAGGCTCTTAATGCCTTGTCCTTCGCGTTGATCGAAGATATTGGGCGGGCTATTGAGCAAGTTGCAAAGTCCAGCGCCCGCGCATTGATTGTGACCGGCAGCGGCGAACGGGCCTTTTGCGCCGGTGCCGATATCAAGGAATTGCAGCATCGCGATCTGGCTGCCCAACGCGCAGGGGCTGAGTTCGGGCAGGCCGTATTCGCCCGCCTCGACCGTTTACCGATCGCGTCGGTCGCCCTGGTCAATGGGTTTGCATTTGGCGGGGGCTGCGAACTGGCACTGGCTTGTACCTTTCGGTTGGCGACCCGAAACGCAAAATTCGGCCTACCTGAAATCAAGCTTGGCTTGATTCCGGGCTACGGTGGTACCCAGCGTTTGCCGCGTGTCGTTGGCCCATCGCGTGCGCTCGAACTGATGATGACCGGGCGCACGGTTGGCGCCGAAGAGGCGCTCGGTATCGGCCTGGTTAACCGGCTCGTCGAGGCGCCGGCTCTCGAGGCGGCTTTCAGTTTTGCGAGAGAGTTTTCG
>CAIPGD010000110.1 GCA_903864485.1 uncultured bacterium
CAAATTAATTGACGTCGACCTTGACCTTCTTCAACAGCGTGCTCCAGTTACGCGTTTCGTCCTGAATGAATTGTGCAAACGCCTCGGGCGGTCCGGTCACCGGGTCAACGCCTTGGGTGACGAGACGGCTTCGGGTTGCCGGGTCGGCTAACACCTGACGAAGCTCCTGATTGAGACGGCGAACGACCTCGGCTGGCATATTCGCGGGTCCGAGCAAGCCGTACCAGGTGGACATCTCGTAGTCGGTAACACCCGCTTCCGCCAACGAAGGGATTTGTGGTGCCGCAGCGGAACGCTTCGCGGTGGTGACGCCCAGTGCTTTGAGCTTGCCGGTCTGAATGTGCGGCATTGCGCTTGGCAAGTTGGGAAAGGCCATGTCAACAACGCCTGTGAGCAAATCCGGCAGCAGGCTACCGGTGCCCTTGTACGGGATGTGAACGAGGTCGACCCCCGCCTGCTGCTTGAACAATTCACCGGATAAGTGCACCGAGGCGCCACCGCCAGACGATGCAAAGTTCAACTTGCCCGGGTTGGCTTTTGCATAGACCACCAGGTCCTTGACGCTATTAAACGGCGAGTTTGCCGGCACCACCAGCACGTTGGGGGCACTCAAGACCTGACCGATTGGCGTGAAGTCTTTAACTGGGTCGTATTTTGAGTCCTTGTACAAGGACGGGTTGACGGCGTGCCCGATCGAGGTGAAAAAGATCGTGTAGCCATCGGGTAGAGAGCGGGCGACAAAATCGGTTGCGAGGACTCCGTTGGCACCCGGCCGGTTTTCGACAATCATGGTCTGACCCAGACGGGCCCCCATCGAAACCGCCAGCATTCGGGCAACGCTGTCGGCGGTACCGCCCGGGGTAAAACCCACAACGATCTTGATGGGCTTTTCTGGGTACGCCGCATGGGCGGGCGCGAAGAGGCCAGGTAGCGCCATAGTCACCGCGAGCATCATCAAGCTTTTCAAGCCGGCTCTAGTCATCAAGGGTTTCCATTAACTTTATTTTTGAAAGCGATTCGAGTTCGGCATGGGACAGGCCATCGACCCGATCGACGACGAGAAAGCCTCGCGGAGTGACCTGCAGCGTTGCCAGATCGGTGTAAACCCGGTCTACCACTGCGACCCCCGTGAGGGGATAGGTGCAGCGCTCGACCAGCTTGGACTCGCCCGATTTGCTCAGGTGCTCCATCATTACGAACACTTTTTTTGCGCCCTTGGCCAGGTCCATGGCGCCACCGACCCCCGGAATAGCATCGCGGTCCAAGGTTCGCCAATTGGCCAGATCGCCATTCGCCGAAACCTGAAATGCTCCAAGGACGCAAATGTCGATATGGCCACCGCGGATCATTCCGAACGAATCGCCGTGGTGAAAAATCGCGCCGCCTTTGAGCAGGGTGACGTTCTGCTTTCCAGCATTGACCAATTCCGGGTCGATCTCATCACCGCTTGCGACCGGCCCCATGCCCAGGATGCCGTTTTCGCTCTGGATGATGATTTCCTTGTCATCCGGCAAATGGTTGGCAATGGTCATGGGTTGGCCAATGCCTAAGTTGACGTAAGCGCCGTCGGGGATGTCCTGAACGATGCGCTGGGCAATTTGCGTGATGCTGCGGCGCGTGTAACCAGTGTTCATGCGGGGCTCCGTTCGGCCAGGGCCACGCGCTGAACGTAGATGCCGGGAGTAATCACCTGTTCCGGGTCGATGTCGCCCAGTGGGACGATTTGGCGGACTTGAGCAATGGTGCAGCGCGCGGCAGTCGCCATCAACGGGCCGAAATTTCGACCCGATCGCCGATAGGTCAAGTTGCCCCAGCGGTCGCCCAGGTCGGCCTTGACCAACGCATAGTCCGCGTGCAGCGCATGCTCGAGGATCTGCTCCTCGCCGTCGAGAATCCGACTTTCCTTGTCCGCCGCCATTTCGGTGCCGGCACCAGTTGGCGTAAAAAAGGCGCCAATGCCGGCGCCCGCGGCACGGATGCGCTCGGCCAGAGTGCCCTGCGGGACCAGCTCAAGCTCAATAGCGCCGGAGCGAAAAAGGTTGTCGAAGGCCGACGACCCAGGCTGTCTTGGAAAAGAGCAGATTACTTTACGCACCTGCCCGGCGAGGACCAGTTTGGCGATGCCCACTCCGCCGCTGCCGGCGTTATTGCTGATGATGGTCAGGTTTTTGGCGCCCTGTTCAACCAGGGCATCCAGCAACTGTGTTGGCAAGCCGGCGCCGCCAAAACCGGACACCATCACCTTGGCGCCGTCCGGAATATCCGCAACCGCCTCGGCCAGGCTGGGCAAAATTTTATCGATCATCAGCGGCTCTCAATGCGGAGTCAGCGATGGCTCGGGGCAGTGTCGTTTGGCGGTTGCTCGCAGGTTCAAACACCGGCACGGGATATTCCCCATCGGAAGCGCGGAAAAGCACACGCACCGGCTGGCCGATGGCCAAGGCCCCCGGCTCGCAATTAACGAGATTGCTGAGCAGAGTGGGCCCTTCATCGAGGGTAACGAAGGCCAGGACAAAGGGCGCCGCCGCGCGCACCATGACGCTGAAGGTATAGATGACGCCCGTGCCGGCGCTGTCCAGCCAAACCGTGTCATCACTCAAACAAAACGGGCAAAGTGGGCGCGGGTACCAATGGGCCTTGCCACAGTTCGCACATCGTTTGATGAGAAAGCGTCCTTCCTTGGCGGCATCCCAAAATGGCTGGGAATCCTGGGTGGGGATCGGCGCGGGCAGAACTCGCTCTAGGGCGTTCATTGCCTTACTCCCGTTCCATAATCAAGGTGGCGCTTCCATGCCGGGTCGCCAGCATGCCGCCAGTCCCTTGTGCCAATGCCAGGCGACAGTCCGGAACCTGCACGGCCGGATGGGCCTCACCCCGCAGCTGCCGAACCGCTTCGATCACTTTGGTCATCCCGCCACGATTGGCTGGGTGGTTGTTGCACAAGCCACCGCCATCGGTGTTGAACGCCAGTTTGCCGACGCCTGAGATCAAATTACCGTCCGCCACGAATGCGCCGCCCTGACCGGGCGCGCAAAATCCGAGATCTTCGAGTTGGATCAGGACGGTGATGGTGAAGCTGTCATAGATCGACGCATATTGAATGTCGGCGGGGGTGACGTTCGCCTCGGCGAAGGCTTGGGCGCCTGCCTGCCGGGCGCCAGACGTGGTCAGGTCGAAATAGCCCCCGTTCTGGTGTTTGACGGTTTCGCCAGCGCCGCGGATTTTGACCAGCGGGCGATTCAGTGACCTAGCAATCTCTGGGCGCGCAATGATTAGTGCGCCGCCGCCATCCGTCACCACGCAGCAGTCAAGACGATGCAGAGGGTCTGCCACCATCGGCGAAGCCAACACATCCGCCACCGTCAA
>CAIPGD010000111.1 GCA_903864485.1 uncultured bacterium
CGCCTCCTCGAGTTCGACCAGGACCAGTGCATACGGTGCGATTGCCCGAAACTCGTCGTCGGGTGCGCGATGAACCACCGTGGTCGCGTGAACGGTACCCACCCCCGTCAGGGCCAGTGCCTGGGGTGACTGGCAACCGCAGTGAGGACAGAAATCGCGACGAAACAACCACCGTGCAGCACAGGCCTCACAGCGCTGCGCAACCAGCCGTGGCGCGCCGACCGTCCAGTCGTCCAGATCAGCACTCATGTGGACTCCAGCACCAGACTGACATGGGAAGACAGCACACCACCGTCCCCATGCAAAAGCGCGACCCCTGCGCGGGCGACCTGACGGT
The DNA here is from genome assembly GCA_903864485.1 of uncultured bacterium. Taxonomy (GTDB): domain Bacteria; phylum Pseudomonadota; class Gammaproteobacteria; order Burkholderiales; family Burkholderiaceae_E; genus RFPW01. The sequence continues at coordinate 338 of CAIPGD010000111.1, forward strand.
CCTGCGCACGGCCCGTCATCTGAAGGTGCGTCTCAGCCAGGTGCGCCATCGCACCCGCCACACCGCAATGCCCGTACGACAAGAGTCCCCCATGCAAATTTAAGGGCATCGCGCCGTCGCGATCGAAGTACCCGTCCTGCGCCAGCGCACCTGCGCGTCCTCGGGCCGCCAAACCGATTTCCTCGAGCAACAACGTCAGGGTCACCGTAAAACTGTCGTAGATGGCCGCGTATTCGACATCCGCGAGGGTCCTCCCGGCATCGGCGAGCGCCTGACTGCTGGAAATATCCGCGCCAAAATGCGTCAGGTCAGGCGCGGCGGTGACATGTTGTGAGGTGTGGATCTGACGTGCTGAACGAATCCTTACGTTGTGTCCTCGCCCAGGCTCGCGGGCGATGACAAAGGCACACCCCCCATCGGATACTGGACAACAATCGAGCACTTTGAGGGGGGCCGCAATGGGGCGTGAGCGCAAGACATCCTCAACTGAAATTGGCTCCCGAAACTGTGCGCCCTCGTGTCGCCCGGCCTGACGACGCATCAACACGGCCAGCTCGGCAAAGTCGGCCTCGGTCACCTGGTACTCCCACATGTACCGTGAAGCAATCAAGCCGTAGTACGCCGGAATCGTAGTCCCCAGCGGCACCTCGTATTGCGGATGTCCGGTCTGCGCCAGCGCCTGAATCGCAGCATCACGACTCTGCCCAGTCATCCGATTTTCACCCGCAACCACCAAAATTCGTTGAGCGGCGCCTGACTCGACCAGCAGATGCGCAAGCATGACCATGGCAAAGCCGGTCGCGCCACCGACCTGAACTGCATGGGCATAGGTTGGCCGAATCCCGAAATATTCTGCAAACACAGTCGCCAACATCAGATGCGGCATCGTCATCGAATAGCCGCAAATCAGACCATCAATGTCGCCGCGCTCGAGCTGCGCGTCAGCCAGCGCTGCGCTCGACGCCTCGGTCATCAGATCAAGGGTCGTTCGGCCCTCGTGACGTCCGAAGCGTGTCAAGCCGCTCCCCAGCAGGTAACTCATCGGAGACTCTGCACCGGTAGGAAAGAAAGTGCAGCGGTTGCTTCGACCAACCACTCACGGAGCAAGTCGACCCTGGCGCTCAGACGCTCGGTGAGGGCTGCGATGCTGATCGCCCCCACCGGGCGGCCATCGACGCCCAAGATAGGGATCGAAATACCCCCCATCCGCTCGACCACCACGTCGACCAGCAACACGAACCCCTGATGCCGCGACCGTGCGACCTGATCGAGTAGAAAGGTGCGGCTGAGCCTTGGGTACCGTGCTGCCCATACGGAATCGAGCGAATCGAGAATCGCTGCCACTTCATCGTCGGGCAGCCAAGCCAACAGGGCCAGACTTCCCGCACCAGCACCCAGTGGCCGACGGCTCCCAACATCCAGATAATTCGCCTGAATTGGATAATTCCCGAATTCACGATCAATACACAGCGCCTCAATCCCACTTCGCACCGACAGAAGTGCGGTATCGCCCGACTTGGCTGCAAGCCCGACCAACCATGGACGTGCCGGCGCGCGGAGGTGGGCCCTCGCCTGCATCGCAAGTCCGAGATAGAGAGCCTGATCGCCCAGGCCATAGCGACGGGAATCGACGGCACGCTCGACAAATCCCTCCTCAGTCAGGCCCTCCAACAACCGAATCAGGGTTGATTTGTTGAGCCCAGTGGTGGTGGCGAGATCGGTCAAGCGCATCGGCTCAGGCGCCGATAGCGCACGCAGAATCCGGCAAATTTTCTGAACAGAGTTCGAGTCAGAGGGCTTAGGCACGTCGCCAACGTTTTTTCAGACCGTTGCGATTGGCGTTGCTGGCGAGCCCACCGCCCCAGGCAGACGCAGGGGTGGCGCGGTCAACAAGAACCGATGACGGCCATGCGCCCGCAGCCAGTTCGCGAGTGGGGTCAGATGCCAGATCTCGCCCAAATGGATGCCGAGTTTGAACAGGCAATGCTCGTGCAGCGGTAAGGCCGCGCAGCAACCCACATGGTTGACCGCTGGAAGCGCCTCGACCGCATAGTTGTCGGCCGCCAGAATGGCCAGGCCGCTATCGGTAATCCATTGCAACAGGCGCTGGTCGCGGCCGTCGAGCGCCGTACAGGTTCCATGTAAGGCCTCAAGGGTCGGTTGCCCAGCCATTTCGATCAGGCTCTGGGCAAATCCGGTATGGAGCAAGACCATGTCGCCCGCTTCGACCTCGACCCCGTCATGCTCGAGCACACGCATTAGCTGGTCATAGCCCACCGCGATGTGCTGCCGGCCGAAGTGGGCGTGCAGATCGATCATCACCCCTCGGCCCTGAACACCATGGCTGGCCATGTTCTCGATCCCCAGCGCGCGGGCACCCGAAGTCGTCCTGGGCGCGCGGGTCGTGGGGACCCCCGCATCCTCCGGATCGCTCGGACCAAAGATATGAAAACCACCCTGATAGCCGTTGTAGTAGATCGGCTCGGGCAATCCATCGCCATTGGCATCGAACATCTGGCCCGCATGCGCAAAGCTGTCCCACTGGGTCGAATACTGCAGGTACATGACCACCAGGTCATCGCTGATGACGTCGGTCTGGTTCGCGTCGTCATCCATCAGCCGATAATTCATATTCGGACGATTGTTTCGAATAGTCGGACGAATTACCGGTGGATGGCGTCGGGGATTAAGCAGGTTTCCACCCGGCAAATCCAAGGGCAAACTGAGGCAAAAGGTGAGGCCCTCGCGCACCTCTGAAATACCCTCGCGTACCTTTTGGGGCGTGATCAGGTTCAGGCGGCCGAGTTGATCGTCAGGACCGAAGTCTCCCCAGTTGGACCCCGGTGGGCGCCGCCGCCAACGCGTAGTAACGGGCTCTGCGGTGACGTCGGTTTTGGTGTCATCACGAGTCATGCTTCCCTCCGCCAAGATAAACGCGCCGAACCAGATCGCCGTCGCGCATAGCCTGCGCAGAATCTGCAGCAGCCACTCGCCCGGTTTCGATCAGATAAACAAAATTTGCGTGCCGCAGCGCTTTTTCGACCAGCTGTTCCACGAGCAGGATCGCGAGCCCGGCTGCACACAATTGCGCTGCGACTTCAAGAATGCGATCAATGACCAGCGGTGCGAGGCCACCGGAAGGCTCATCAAGAATCAGCAACTGCGGATCGCCAATGACCCCTTGCGCAACCGCAAGAATCTGCTGCTGCCCGCCCGATAAGCGCGATGCCAATTGATGGCGTCGCTCAGCCATCTCGGGAAACATCGCATAGATCCGATCGAGCTTGGTTCGATCGCCGCGCGGAGCACGGGCGTATGTACCAATCAGCAGATTGTCCTCAACGGTCAGCGTCTGAAAGATCCGATGCCCTTCCAGCACCTGAACGATGCCCGCAAGAACTGTCTCTCGTGGTGCGACCCGACTTAGATCCTGGCCAGCAAAATGCACGGTCCCACCCCGCTTGGGCACCAGGCCGGAAATGGCATGGAGAATGGTGCTTTTTCCGGCGCCATTGCGACCGAGCATGACGACGAACTCGCCCGCACGCACATCAAACGAAACCCCATGAACGACTTCTGCCTTGCCGTATGCGACCCGCAAATCGCGTACATCGAGCAAGATTTGTTCAGGGCGGCCTGCCTGGGGAGGGGATGCAAGATTCATCATGCGCCCAGATAAACCCGGATCACTTCCGGGTCGTTGCGAACATCTTGGGGCTTGCCATGGCGAATCATTCGACCGACATCAAGCGTCGTTACCCGATCGCAGACTCGAAATACAAAATCCGTATGGTGCTCAACCAATAGCACCCCAATGCCGGCATCCGAGATCGTTCGAATGATGCCCCCCAGATGATCGATCTCGTCGTTTGACAAGCCTCCGGCGGGTTCGTCAAGCAGGATAAAACCGGGGCGCATCGCCAAGCCGCGGGCGATTTCCAGAAAACGCTGTTCAGCATGTTCAAGCAGGTTCGCGCGCCGCTCGATCGCATGGCTAAGTCCGACGCCATGCAAGAGTTCAGCGGCCTGGTCGAGCAACTCCCGGTCGGCGCGCGCTATTTGAGGTAAACCCAAAGCGGTCGCCAAGAATCCGGGCTCAACATGGGTCCATGCCCCCAGAACGACATTGTCCAGCACGCTCAACGTGCCGAGCAGGCGCGGCTTTTGGAAGGTGCGCGCGACACCCAGTTGCGCCCGCCGGCGCACTGACACCTGCGCCAGTTCCTCCCCGCGCAACTGGATTGCACCCGAGGTCGGCTGGTAATAACCAGATAGCAAATTAAGCAGAGTCGTCTTGCCGCTACCGTTGGGTCCAATAAGTCCGTGGATCTCACCTGGACGCAATTCGAGTGACACTTGGTTGAGTGCGACAACGGCACCAAACTGCTTGCTGACCACACTGGCGCTCAGCGATGACGGACTACTGGCAACGGCCTCAACGGGTTGGGCTTGTTGCGTCATTTCAAGGCCTGGATCGAGGCAATCGCGCGGGCGAGTCGGGGCAGATCCGGTGCAACTGGAACGCTCACGGCACTGCGTGGACGCAAGCGCTGGGCGATCAATTCGAAGACTCGGCCGATACCCTCGGGCACTACGAGCACGACCAGCAATAACAACAATCCGTAGAAAAAGTTGCCGAGCTTCGCCAGCGGTGCCACCAGTTCCGGCAGCGCTGTCAGCACGGCCACCCCCAAAAATGGGCCGAGAATACTGCCACGCCCGCCAATGATGATGCAGACGAAAAAGAACAGGCTCAGCTCAAAGTGAAAGGTGTCTGGGGTGATGTAGCTTTGTAGCGAACCAAACAGAGCGCCCCCAATGCCGGCGGTGATTCCGCTGAAGACGAATGTAGTGAGCTTGGCGCGAAACACCGGCACACCGACCGCCTGCGCGGTCACCGGATTGTCTCGAATGGCGATCAAACCCCGACCGTACATTTGCCGGGCGACATTCCAGGTCAAAACACTGACGACCACCGCCGCGATGACGGCAAGGTAATAAAAGCCCTGAGGGGTATCAAAAGGCGGCGGAAACCCCGGGACTGGCAATCCGACACCCCCACCAGTCAGTCCACCCTGCGCCAAGACGAACTCGCCGACGATCAGCGCAAATGCCATCGTTGCCATCGCGAAATAAAACCCTGGCAATCGCAGCGAAGGCAAGCCCAGCAGCAACCCACAAAAACCACAAAGTGTCCCCGCGACCCCGACCGAAACGAAGGGAGGCAGCCCCCACTTGCCGCTCAGGATCGCGAAGGTGTAAGCACCGATCGACAGCAAACCGACATGTCCGATCGAGAGCTGCCCGGTATAGCCGACCACCAAGTTGAGTCCCGCGATAAGGACCCAGTAACAGCAGATCAGGGCCGCCAGGTGAACCTGGTACTGATCGCTCGACCAGAGCGGAAGACTGAGTGCAGCGACGGCACCTGGCACGATCCAAACAAGGCGGTTTTTGGTGTTCATTGACGTCGTCAGACCGGGCGTACGTTTTGAGCACCGAGCAAGCCCTCGGGCTTAACCAGGAGCACCACCATCAGCAGTCCGACCGCGATCGTCTGCTGATACTCGCCGCCGAAGTAATAACTGGCAAACGTGTTTAGAAGGCCCAGCGTCAGCCCACCGACTAAAGCGCCAACGTTGCTGCCGAGTCCACCGACGGCCAGCGCAATGAAGCCATTGAGCGTTAACGTCAGGCCAAGCGCGAAATACGCAAAGGTCAGTTGCCCTGCTGCGAAACCCGCGAGGCCCCCGAGGCTTCCGGCGATCACGTAAGACGCCACCCGAATTCGGTCCGTTGAAACCCCCCGCGCTCGCGCAGCAAAGGCATCTTCGGACATCGCAAGAAAGAGCTTTCCGTACATGGTGCGACGATAGAAAAACTCGAGGCCGATCGCCATGAGGGCGGCCAACCCAATCGGAAGCCAGAATTTCTGATCCGCGATCCCCGCCGAAAAATCTTGCGTCATGAGACGCGGAAACGGCTTGGGCTCTGTCCCCCACCACAGCCCCACGGCCTGTTGGACCATCGTGGCCAGCGCGAGCGTGCTGAGCAACCAGAGATGTTCGTCGCTGCGCGCAAGAACGCGCCGGATTGCGATCAGATCCGTTAACCAGCCGAACAATCCACCCACGACGATCGCCGCGATCAAGCCCAACCACCAGGGCTGGCCCAAAGCGCTGATGGCATACGCGCCGAAGACACCCCCGAGCATGGCGATATGCCCGGTGGTGACCGACAGAACCTTTGAGGTCGAATACATGACGTTGTAGGACAAAGCGGTGGCGGCAAACAAGGCGCCAATCGCCAGTCCAGAGACAATCACCATCAGCATGCAATCCGTCCCAGTGCAGAATTCAGGCGGAAATGGTGGGCTGCGAGGGGCGTCGCCCACTCACAGCACGAACCATCAGCGCGGCGCCAACTTGAAGGTGCCGTCCTTGAACGAATTCGCGACGTTGATCGCCATGTTGCTGTCTGGGAACCCATTGCGCTGCGTCGCCGACCAGTTGTAGGTCGCATAGACGCCGCGGAATTCACCCGTGTTTTCCAGCACCTTCTGGATCGCCGCAGGGTCGGTCCCGTTAGCGCCCTTGATGGCATGTTCGATAATTTTTACGGTGTCGTAGCCCATTGCGACCCACCAGAAGAGAATATCGATCTCCCCGCCAGCGGCCAGCTTGGGACGAACCTTGTCGACCAGGGCCTGGGTATTCGCGGGTAGTTTGCCGTCCGAACCATAGGTCGTACTCGCATACCCAGAGGCAAAGGTTTGTTCCCAATACTCCGGTTTATTGAGCAACTTGCGGATCTGCGGCGCCATGACCGCTGGGTGACCCACGACCGGTACGTTCCAACCCATGTCACCCCGTGCATTGAGCAGGCGACCGAGCAAGCCCGTCGCGGCAGACCATGGCATCAACACATCCGCACCCGCAGCGCGCGCTTTGGCAAGTTCATCACTCAGATCGGTCTTGTTCGGATCTAGTAGCACGGTGTAAACCGGTTTAACGCCCGCCGCTTCGAGAAGTTCCTGAGCGGTTTTCGCGCTCGACGTGCCATACCCGGTCGTATCACCGATCACTGCGACCTTCGATTTTTTCAGGACCTTCAATGCGTAGTCATTGCCGGTCGAGATCCACTGCTTGTTCGTATTGATGACCCGAAACGCCCG
>CAIPGD010000112.1 GCA_903864485.1 uncultured bacterium
AAAAATATCTGGATTCATATCCCACGCGGACGGGCTGACGATTGGGTCAGCCTGTCAGCCCGTCAGCGACGACTCGGCAAACGCGGTTTAGACGCCCTTGTCGTTCGGGTTGCGGAAGGCTTCGCGCAGAGCTGGTGTCATCGGGAAATTCAAGTTCACGTTCTTTGGCGGGACAGGGCTCATAAACCACTTTGCGTAGAACTTATCGATCTCACCCGATTTCATGATCGCCGACACGGTCTTGTCGACCAGCGCCTTGAATTGCGGATCGTCCTTGCGCAGCATCATGCTGTAGGGCTCGGTCCGCATCGATTCGGGCAAGATCTTGTAACTCGACGGTTCCTTGCTGTTGGCGATCTGGCCAGCCAGCAAAATGTCATCCATGATGAAGGCGCTGACTCGGTCATCGACCAACAACAAAAAGCTCTCGCCATGGTCCTTCCCGTAGATCTCCTTAACGTCGATGGACGCGGTTTTCTCGAACTTCTTGGTCAAGCCGACCGCAGTGCTGCCCGAGGTGGTCGAAATATTCTTACCATTCAAGTCGATCAAAGTATTGATGCCCGAGGACTTCTTGACCGCTGCAGTCACATTGATCACGAAGTAGGTGGGACCAAAGGCCACCTGCAGCTGGCGCTCCATAGAATTAGTGGTCGAGCCGCATTCCAGATCGATCGTCCCATTTATTAGCAAAGGGATCCGAGTGCTCGAATTCACCGGCTGCAGATTGATTTTCAAGTTCGGCAGCTTCAGATCGGCCTTGATGGCATCCACGACCTTCATACACAAATCCATCGCATAGCCGATCGGCTGCTGCTTATCATCCAGATATGAGAACGGAATCGACGTCTCACGGAAGCCTACTGTAATCGCTCCCGTGTCCTTAATTTTCTTAAGCGTTCCAGCCAGATCCTCTGCCTGAGCCGATGGGGCAGCGGCAGTCAAGGTCGCAAACGCAACGGCAGTCATTGCGCTGGCAGCAAACAATCGATTGAATTTCATGGCGGTGGTGCTCCAGTTACTGAAAAAACAGTTTAGCACCGAGGTTCCGACGGCTTTAAATAATTAAGACGTTGCGCCGTCACGCGCCGGCTGGTTCATCGCGCGCCTGCATCGCCCAAAGCTCTGCATAGCGTCCGCCCTGAAGCAGCAATGCTTCATGCGTGCCCTGCTGCACGATCTGCCCTTCTTCGAGCACGATGATCAAATTTGCATCGACCACGGTTGATAAGCGATGCGCAATCACCAAGGTCGTACGCTGGGCCGATGCCTCGCGCAGCGCTTGCTGAATCGCCTGCTCGTTACTTGAATCCAAGGCACTCGTCGCTTCATCAAGGACCAGAATGGGAGGGTCCTTCAACAGCATCCGTGCAATCGCGACCCGCTGCTTTTCACCACCTGAGAGCTTGAGACCACGCTCGCCCACGGGGGTGTCGTAGCCCTGCGGTAAACGGGTGATGAAGTCGTGCAATTGAGCCGAACGAGCCGCCGCCTCAATCTGGCCCTGCGTCGCCCCAGGCCGGCCGTAGGCAATGTTGTAGGCAATCGAGTCATTAAACAGCACCGTGTCCTGAGGCACGATGCCAATCGAAGCCCGAAGGCTCGCCTGGGTCACCTGACGCAGATCCTGCCCATCGATTGTGATCCGACCTTCGTTGACGTCATAAAACCGATAGAGAAGGCGGGCCAGGGTCGATTTGCCAGCGCCCGAACTACCGACTACAGCCACCGTTGTGCCGGGGGCAATCGCGAATGAAATCGCGCGCAGAATCTGTCGGTCCGGCTGGTACGAAAAAGAGACCTTCTCGAAGCGCACTTCGGGACCGACTGCGGCAACCCCCGATCGCGACAGCCGCAAGGCAGGAGCACCCGCGACGTCGTCGACCTCTCGATTGGCATCCAGCATGCCGAACATCTTTTCAATATCGGTCAGGCTTTGCTTGATCTCGCGATACAGGACACCCAGAAAATTCAGCGGGATATAGAGCTGAATCATGAACGCATTCACCAGTACCAGATCGCCCAGCGACATCCGTCCTTCAACGACGCCCACCGTTGCCCGCCACACGATCATCGTGACTGCGGTCGCGATGATCGCGCTCTGCCCGGTATTCAGGACCGACAGCGAGGTTTGGCTGCGCACCGCTGCGCGCTCCCAGCGCTGCAGGCTCTCGTCGTAGCGATTCGCTTCAAACGCTTCATTGCCAAAATATTTAACCGTCTCATAATTCAGTAGCGAATCGATGGCACGGGTGTTGGCCTTCGAATCGAGGTCGTTCATCTCGCGTCGAAAATGGGTGCGCCAGTTAGTGACCGTGACCGTCCAGATGATGTACGTGGTCAGTGCAACGACGGTGATCCCGGCGAACCAGGCCTCGTAGTGCGTCGCCAACCACCCCAGCACCAGCACCACCTCAACGAGGGTGGGCAGGATGCTGTAGAGGGTGTAGGACACAAGCGTCGAGATACCGCGCGAGCCGCGCTCCACGTCGCGGGTCAAGCCCCCGGTCTGGCGGTCAAGATGAAACCGCAGACTCAACGCATGCAAGTGACCAAAGACCTGAAGCGATACGGTACGCACCGCGCGCTGGGTCACTTTCGCGAACACGAATTCGCGTAATTCGGTGAAAAGCGACGTAGCGAGCCGCAGCAACCCATAGCTCACCAGCAGCGCCACCGGAACCGCCAAGGCCAGCGCAACTGGATGGTCCGTGAGGGGCCCTGGCTGGATCAGCGGGCCCACCGAAGTACCCGAAGCCATCGGGGTTCCCGAAGCCGTCGGGGTGCCCGAAGCCATCGGGGCCATGGGCGCCAGCCAATCAATGATCGACTTGAGTACGATTGGGACGCCAACGTTCGCCATCTTGGCGGCCACCAAACAGCCGAGCGCGATCGCGACCCGGCCCTTCCACGCCCACAAATAGGGAAACAGGGACCGCAGCGTCTGCCAGTCGGAGCGGCCAGCCGTCCTAAGGTCGGCGGGGGGAAGCTCTCGACGATGATTTCGACTCATCTCGACATTCTGCGCTATTCGCGCTTGCTCATCGACTCGGCTGCGGGTTGCGAAAGTTGCGAAAGTTGCGAAAGTTGCGAAGGTTGTAAAAGTTACAAAGGGGCCTTCATTGCAATCGCCACCACGACCTCGGCCCAGGCTCGATACGCCTGCACGCCCGGATGGAAGCCATCGGCGGCAATCGCTTCGTCGGGCAGGTCTGGCAACGGTACCCAATGCGCTGCGGGCGCGCGCGCAACCCACTGTGCCAGGGCCCAATCCAGACGACGCGCACGGCGCCCCAAAAACCAGCGCAAGGGCTGCGGTAGCGCGGGGAACCGGTGCATGGGCGGAACCCCGGAATACAGGACGCATCGCGCACCCAGGCGCCCCGTAAGCAACTCATGCAACCCGTCCAACCTCGACTGCCAGGCGGTCACGCCCGTTCCGGCGGTGACTTCGTTGACACCGATCGAAACCAGCACCACGTCATAAGCTTCTGAGGGGTCATGCTGCGCCAACAAGCCGCACAGGCTTTCCACCGTCAGCCCGGTTTGCGCCACCAGCGACCACTCGATCGGGCACGAGAATGATTGCGCCAAGCGCGGTGGTAATTGCCCCGCAAGCGCCTGATCCTGGTGCGGGGCCCCCACCCCGGCGGCGGCTGAATCGCCC
>CAIPGD010000113.1 GCA_903864485.1 uncultured bacterium
CCACAGGCGTCATGCTCGTGCTCTTGCGCATACAAGCCATGCTGATGCGCCTCATCCCGAGCTTGCGCCTCCTGAAAATCATCTGAACCAGGGGCTTGGTCGAACACCGCGCTCATCCAACGAACTCCAATGCCCGTCACTGCGGGCGCGTCTGAGGGTGGGGAAACGGTCCAATATACCCAAGACCGCCCGGGAGTTGAAGCAGGGTGGCCGTGGCCGCCACCGTGGCCGCCAAATCGTCGGAGGGCACCCGGCCCACGACCGCCTCACCGAGGCGGGGGATTCGAACGAATTTGGGGTTGCCCGCCTGCGCCTTTTTATCGCTGCTCATGCGGCGAAGCCAGGTCTCGAGCGGCCAGGCAGGAGCCTCGACCGGCAGGCCAGCCGCGGCAATCAGGGCACGCAGACGCTGGGCGTGCGCACGGTCGAGACCGTCGACGCGGCAAGACAACTCGGCCGCCATGACCATCCCCGCACCCACGGCTTCGCCATGCAGCCAGACCCCGTACCCAAGCTCCGCCTCAATCGCATGACCAAAGGTATGGCCAAAATTCAAAATTGCTCGCAAGCCGCCCTCACGTTCATCGGCTGCGACCACCGCGGCCTTGATTTCGCAAGAACGACTCACCACCGCGCCCATCGCAGACCAATCGCCCCCCAGGAGCTTGGGCAAATCGCGTTCGATCGCATCGAGGTATTGTGCGTCGGCAATCGCGCCGTGCTTAATCACCTCGGCCAGCCCGGCCGACAGCTCGCGGGCGGGTAAGGTCGCCAGGACATCGAGATCGGCCAGAACACCGAGGGGCTGATGAAACGCGCCCAACATGTTTTTGCCCGCCGGATGGTTAATCCCCGTCTTGCCCCCGACCGACGAATCGACCATTGCCAAGAGCGTGGTCGGGATCTGAAACCACTCAATGCCGCGCTGATATATCGCAGCAGCAAAGCCCGCCATGTCGCCCACCACGCCCCCACCCAGCGCAACAATCAGGGCTGAGCGATCAAAACGCGCCTCGAGCAGCGCAGTGAAAACCCGGTCCAGGGTTTCCCAGGATTTCGCGGCCTCGCCATCCGGCAGGACGACCGTGATGCGCTGGGCTGCAACCGCATCAATCTGACGCTCCAGCGCCGCCGCATAGTGCGACCCCACCACCGAGTTGGTGACGATGGCTACCTGACGCCCGGCTACCCGATGTAAAAGGGTTTCGCTCTGACCGAGCAGCCCCGTGCCAACCTCGATCGGATAACTGCGCTCTCCCAGGTCGAGATTCAAGGTCGTCGTCATCATATTTAAATAGATTCGCGGGATTGGAGTTGTTGCAGGATCTGATCGACCACGCGTTCGACCGGTTGACGACCGGTGTCGACCGTGCAGTGCGAGACCGCTTCATACAGAGGCGCGCGCTGGGTCAGCAACTCGGTGATACGGGAACGCGCATCCGAACCCCGCAACAGGGGGCGCGATGTATCCCGGCGAGTCCTGATCCAGAGATCGATCGCACTGGCGCGCAAGTAGACCACCCAGGCCCGATCCTGCAACAGGGTGCGATTCGTGTCGCGCAACACCACACCACCGCCCGTGGCTAATACCGCCACATTCTCATTGACCAATTCGGCCAACAAAGCGCTTTCACGGTCCCGAAACACGGCTTCACCCTCGAGATCGAACATGGTCGCAATCGACACCCCCATGCGCTCCTCGAGGACGCGGTCGGCATCCATAAACCGGCACCCCAGACGTCCCGCAAGACGCCGTCCAACGGTCGACTTACCTGCTCCCATCATCCCCACGAGAACAATCGGCCGCTCGAAAATCGATTGGCGTAGGCTCACTTCGTTCGAACTTTCCAACATGTTGCACGCTTTTTCGCGATCCGAAATTTCCACTAACGGTCCACCAACTTTCCACAAAACTTCCACGAACCGTCCATTCTCCACCAGAATCGGCGGGCCGTTATACTCCGTGAGGTTGCTTGAATCGAGCTTGAACCGAGTCTCTTCGGCCTAACGCAGGGACCGCGCGTATGAACGAACGCACGACGAATCCGTCGACGCCCACCGCTCCAACCCGCCCGGGCCCAGAGCCTCGTTTTCGTCCCTGGAAGTTTCTGCTGTTTCTCGCGGCGATCCCGGTCACCGCGGCACTTGCGGCGGTCATGGTGGGGATGCTCGCCGTGGTGCTGGCCAATGAGCGCTTGCCGAGCATGTCCCTGCTGCTCGATTACCGGCCCAAGATTCCGTTACGAATCTACAGCAGCGACGGCATTTTGATGGGCGAGTTCGGCGAAGAGCGGCGCTCGTTTGTCGCCGCGTCCGAGTTCCCTCTGATGATGCGCAGTGCCTTACTGGCGGCCGAAGATGAACGGTTTTTTGAACACTCCGGAGTCGATCCGCTCGGGGTGGTTCGTGCAGTGTTTGACAATGTCACGGGCCGCGGCCGCGGTGGCGCCAGCACGATCACTCAGCAAGTCGCGCGCAATTTTTATCTCTCGAGTGAACGCTCTTATATTCGGAAGGTCTTCGAACTCCTATTAGCCCTGCGGATTGAAGAGAACTTAACCAAAGAGCAGATTCTCGAGATCTACATCAATCATATTTTTCTGGGCCGACGTTCGTATGGCTTTGCCGCAGCCGCCCAGATTTACTACGGCCGCACACTCAATGAGCTGACTCCGGCCCAGGCCGCGATGCTGGCCGGACTGCCCAAGGCGCCCTCAGAATTCAACCCCGTGGTCAATCCGCGACGGGCCCGGATCCGCCAACTCTACGTACTGGGCCGAATGCGGGCGCTCGGTTACCTGACTGAGGCCGAGTATCGCGGTGCGGTTGCTGAACCTCCAACGGTGCGGGCCACCGGTATGGAGACCCCGCTACATGCTCCCTATGTCGCCGAGATGGCCCGCCACCTCGCCGAGCAGATGTTTCGCGAAGACACCTATGGCCTGGGCCTGAAGGTCTACACCACAGTCAGTTCCAGCGAGCAACGCGCGGCCAACGCAGCCGTTCGCAATGGGATCCTGGAGTACGACCGCAAGTACGGTTACCGGGGCCCGGAAGCCTTCGTTGACCTCGGAGTCGATCAGGCCGCGCAAGAAGAAGTCATCGCCGATGCGCTGACTGACCACCCCGATGTGGATGATTTTTTGGCGGCCGTCGTCCTTGACGCTTCACCCAAGGCGGTTCGGATGTCGCGCGGACGCGGACAGTCGCTCGAGATCACCGGAGATGGGCTGAAGTTCGTCGCCAGCGCGCTGGGGCCGCCCGATCGAGTTCCCGCGGCCAAACGCCTGCGCCGGGGTGCCGTGGTTCGGGTCTGGCGCAACCGCAGTGGGCTATGGGAAATTGTTCAAGTCCCCGAGGTCGAAAGCGCCTTCATCGCCATCAATGCGCAAGACGGTTCGACCCGAGCCCTGGTCGGTGGTTTCGATTTTGGTCGTAACAAGTTCAATCATGTAACCCAAGCTTGGCGTCAACCCGGCTCGAGTTTCAAGCCCTTCATTTATTCGGCCTCGCTCGAAAAAGGCTTTACCCCGGCCACCATGGTGGCCGACTCCCCCATCTACATCGATGCGGCAACGACTGGCGGGCAGCCCTGGGAGCCGAAAAACTATGACGGCAAATATGAGGGGCCGATGGCGTTGCGAACAGGGTTGGCAAAATCCAAGAACATGGTGTCGGTGCGTGTCCTGCAGGCCATTGGAACGCGCTACGCGCAGGACTACATCACCCGATTCGGGTTTGACGCTGAACGTCATCCGGCCTACCTCACGATGGCACTTGGCGCAGGGTCGGTAACCCTCTGGCAAATGGCCCGCGCCTATGCGGTCTTTGCCAACAATGGCTATCGGGTCGAGCCCTGGCTGGTGCAACGCATCGTGGATGGACAAGGCCGTTTGCTCGCTCAATCGCATCCGCAGCAGGCAGGCGATGAGAGCTTGCGCGTGATTGACGAGCGCAATGCCTACCTGATGAACGATATGCTCAAGGGCGTCGTGCGGGCTGGTACAGCAACCCGGGCACTCGCGCTCAAGCGCACCGATCTCGCAGGCAAGACGGGGACGACCAACGACGCCCATGATGCGTGGTTCGCAGGCTACAACCCGGAAATCGTCGGCATCGCCTGGGTCGGTTATGACCAGCCCCGAAAACTGGGCGAGCGCGAAACCGGCGGCGGCCTCGCTCTACCGATCTGGATTGCCTACATGGAACGGGCGCTCAACGGCAAAGCTGAAATTGAACCGCCGCTTCCAGCCGGCATCGTGCGCGAGGGCAATGACTGGGTCTATCAAGAATCGCGGCCCAACCAGAGCAACCCTGGCGCCACATCCGGGGTGGGTACCGAGCCGGAACCGCCCACCGCGCCCCCACCCCGAAATTGAGCCAAAGATTAGGGCAAACTCAAGGCAAGCTCAAGGCAAGCTCAAGGCAAGCTCAAGGCAAGCGCAGCGGGGGGATGACCACCGACTCGCCGGCATGCGCGCTCAGGGCGCTCGACAACGCGGCCTCGAGGGTTTCGGCAGAGCGGGTGTCGCTCCAGGTACCGTCTTCGGCACACCGAAAATGGCGGCCGCCCGCGCGCGACGCCAGCCAGATTTCATGCAACGGAGCCTGCGCGTTCAGAATCACTCGCGAGTGATCCTCAAACGTAATCTCCAGGACCGGGCCATGCCGCGCACAGTCCAGGTCCAGGTCCGATCCCGGGACATCGAGCGCCTCTTCAATCGCCGCAAAGACCGCGTCGACAGCGGCCAGAAAGCGGGGTTCGTCCTGAAAGGGGCTCATGGTATTCTCGATTTATGGTCAGTAGTGTGCGCTCGATTCTAGCTTGCCGCTTGTCTGGCCTGCTGCTGACGACATTACTGAGTTGCTTGTTGGGGTGCCTATCAGGGTGCGGACAACGGGGCCCATTGCGGTTGGCGCCAGCACCGGGGGCAACTGCCAATCCAGGTGCGCCGGGCTCAACCGGTTCGACCACCCCGGCGACCACTCCGGCGACCACCCCAGCGGCCTCCCCCGCCGACAGCCACGCCACCAACACCTCTCCCCCAGAAACCATTGAAGCCACGCCGCTGCGTCTGGAGCACTCCTTACCAAGCGGCCCGAATCGTTTATGAATCCACTTGCCCTGACCCGCCAACATCGCGAACTGCACTGCGAACAGGTGGCACTGACCGCCATCGCACAAGCCTACGGAACGCCGACCTATGTGTACTCGCGGGCTGCAATCGAAGCGGCTTTTGCCAGCTTCGCCAGTGCCGCCGCAGGCCGGGGCGTTCTGCTGTGCTTCGCGATGAAAGCGAACTCCAATCTGGCCATCCTCGATCTACTGGCCCGTCAAGGTGCCGGTTTTGACATCGTATCGGGCGGCGAATTGGAACGCGTTCTCGCCATTGGCGGCAATCCCGCCCGCGTCGTCTTCTCCGGTGTGGGCAAGACCCACGCCGAAATCCGCCGCGCGCTTGAACTCGGCGTCAAGTGTTTCAATGTGGAAAGCTCCGCAGAACTCGACCGCATTGACGCGATCGCCCGCTCGTTAGGTCGGCGCGCACCGATTTCAATCCGGGTCAATCCCGATGTCGACGCTGGCACCCACCCGTACATCTCAACCGGTTTACGGGAGAACAAGTTCGGCATCGCCCACGACCATGCGCGGGCGGTCTACGCCCATGCCGCGACCCTCGAAGGGATCGAAATTGTCGGCATCGATTGCCATATCGGCTCGCAGATTGTCGAGACGGCACCTTTTCTTGACGCCCTGCATCGAGTGTTAAACCTCGCCGATGCGCTCGAAGCCGACGGTATCGCCCTGCGCCATCTCGACCTGGGGGGTGGGCTCGGGATCCGCTACGACACCGAAACACCGCCCGATCGAGGCGCTTTCCTGACCCAACTGCTCGATCGCGTCGATCAGTGGCGCGCGGTCAAACCACAACGGGCGGGGGTTGAGGTGATTTTTGAATTCGGTCGCGCGCTCGTCGCCGAAGCGGGGCTATTACTGACCCGGGTGGAGTACCTCAAAGACAATGGGGCGCGCCACTTTGCGGTCGTCGATGCGGCGATGAACGACCTAATGCGCCCCGCGCTCTACGAGGCCTGGCACCCCGTCCAAACGGTCATCGAGCGCACGGATCGGCCGCCTCAGTTGCTCGACGTGGTGGGACCCGTTTGTGAAAGTGGCGACTGGCTGGCCCGGGGTCGCACGCTAGCCGTGGCCGAAGGCGATTTACTCGCCATTGGCTGCGCCGGGGCGTATGGCATGACCATGGCGTCAAACTACAACTCCAGACCACGGCCTGCAGAGATTCTGATCGACGGTGCCCACATGCATGTGGCCCGACCACGCGAATCGGTGCAGGCGCTGTTCGCAACTGAACAGACGCTGCCCCTCATTTAATCCCCCTCAGAGGGTCGCTCGGGTGGCCACCACCCGCCCGTTGAACCAGGTACCTTTGACCGCAATGGCCTGACCGGCAATGGGTTGCACCATCCGGTCCGCACTCAGGGCCGAAAGGTCGACCGGATAATCACCGATCTGCCCGCTGGTCCCCGCGTTCGCCGTCCAGATTCCATCCAGTTCCACGTGGACGTTGTTGGCGAGGACAGGAATCCCGATCACACGTGCCTGATCGGACACCCAGAGTTGCGCTGTCCCCGCCACCGGACTCGTGAGCGACCAGATCCGGATCGTGCGCCCTTCACCAATCGCCGGATCAGCCGGATTGCGCAGGCTATGGCAGTAGCACACCTTCGCCACTGCACCTTCGGGCCCCAGTTCGAAGTCGGTCAGGGTGGCATCAAGACGGTGCACCACACCGCGCCCTTTGAACCACCGGCTGGCCAATGCCGCTGCGCGCAATTCGATCCGGGTCGCAGCCATGACGCCCGAATCAGCCATCGGGCCGTGCAGGACGACCAATTCCCCGGCATGGGCCGCCAGTGCCTCGAGCGATGTGAACCCCACCAACACGGTGGTGCTCGTGACCTGGGCTCTGGCACCGACGACGGTCACAGTTCGGGCGACCAGGTCGACCGCGACCAGGGGCGCCACGATGTCATCGACAACGACGACCTTGCGCGCGACCCCTCGCACGCCACTCGAATCGACATCGCCCTCAAGGGCGACGATCATTCCGAGCGCAATTTCGTCGCCTCGCAGCGCCGAGCCTTGATCATCCGAGTAAATCGCCCCCGAGTGGTCGTAACGCACGCCGCTGACCGTGATGCCAGGCCCCACGGAGGTGACCCGACCATAGGTCACGGTTTTGATGGTGGCGGCGGTGCCGCTGCCACTCAGATCCTCGGCCGCCCCTCCGTCCGAGACGCCGCCGCTGCAACCGGAGAGGAACAAGGCAGCAGGAAAAACGGCGAGCAGCATTCGCGCGCAACGGACTGCAAAGATACCCATCGACCTTTCCTTGAGAAAGACGACCGCGCAGGCGGCCAAGATCGATCAGTTTGGGGACGAACAGGCAGGGTTTTTGACCAACGGGTCACGGCTTGCGGGAATTTCCCAACCCGGCGAGCGGGCTCGAGACCACCGGCAGCGACTAAAACAGTCGCCGCAAGTCCATCCCGGTATAGAGCGAGGCGACCTGCTCGGCATACCCGTTAAAGGGGAGGGTACGCCGCTTTTTTTGCAGGAATCCGTCGTCGCCGATCCGACGCTCGGTGGCCTGCGACCACCGCGGATGATCCACGTCGGGATTCACGTTGGCATAAAAACCATACTCTTGCGGCGCGCTGCGCAGCCAACTCGTCTGGGGCTGCTCGCGAACGAACCGAATCCGAACCAAGGACTTGGCGCTCTTGAAGCCATATTTCCAGGGCACAACCAGTCGCACGGGCGCCCCGTTCTGATTCGGCAAAACCTCGCCGTATAGCCCAAAACCCAGAAGCGTCAACGGATTCATCGCCTCGTCGAGGCGCAGGCCTTCGGTGTACGGCCAGTCGAGCACCTTGCGATTGACGCCAACCATCTGCCTGGGGTCGGCAAGCGACGTGAATTCGACGTACTTGGCCTGGCCGGTGGGCTCGACCCGACGCGCCAATTCAGCGAACGAGAAGCCGACCCAGGGGATGACCATCGACCACCCCTCGACGCAACGCATGCGATAGATGCGATCCTCCATCGGCGCCAGGCGCAGGAGTTCATCAAGGTCAAATGTTCGAGCATGGGCGACTTCGCCACC
>CAIPGD010000114.1 GCA_903864485.1 uncultured bacterium
CCGAGCCGACCAGGCCGTGGATGGAGGCCACGTTGATGATGCGGCCCCAGTTGGCCGCCCGCATGGCTGGCACCGCCAAGCGGGTGGTGTGGAAGGCGCTGGAGAGGTTGATCGCGATGACCGCGTCCCAGCGCTCGGGCGGAAAGTCTTGCACCGGCGCCACATGCTGAATGCCGGCGTTATTGACCAGAATGTCAACACCACCAAACGTTTCGGCGGCGTGCTTCATCATCGCTTCGATCTGGTCGCCTTTGCTCATGTCGGCGCCGTCGTAGATCGCTTTGACGTGGTAGGTGTTTTCCAGACGTACGCGGAGCGCTTCGATTTCGGCGGCATCGCCAAATCCATTCAGAACCAGGTTAACGCCTTCTTGTGCGAGGCCTTCTGCGATTCCGAGACCAATTCCGCTCGTCGAGCCAGTGATGAGTGCTGTTTTGCCTTTAAGCATTTTGAATTCCCAGGGGTTTTGTTAAACAAATAAGACAGGAGATTGGGCGCTGAAATTCCCGTTGCGAACATTACACGCTCAAGCGTGATTGAGGGGCTTTCCGGTGAGTAATTCAACGAAGCGGGTCACGAATCGCCGCGGGGTTCGGTCGGCCGGCAAGGCAACAAAACTGGTTTTGGTCCCAAACAGGTGACGGCAGTCCAATGCAATTAAAGGTTGGTCGGCAATCGGATCAAATGCGACCGAAGCAATAAGTCCGACGCCCAGTCCCAGGCGTACATAGGTTTTAATGACATCGGCGTCCAGGGCGCTGATCGCCATTTCAGGTGACAACCCTGCGTCTGCAAAGACAAGGTCAATCGTGTTGCGTCCGGCAAAGGCTGCGTCGTAGGTCAGAAGCGGAAATTGGGCCAGATTCGCGACGCTGATCGTGCCTCCGGATTGGTTGAAGAATTCCGTGGCGAGTGGGTGCTCCGGGGGCATCACCGCGACGTGCGACCACTCCAGGAAGGGGGTCGCCCGCAGTTGTTCAACCCGGCTGACCGCCTCGGTCGCAATGGCAAGGTCGGCCTTGCCCTCGAGGACCGACCGAACCACTTGTTCCGGGTCGCCTTGGCGGAGTGTGACCGTGACGCGGGGGTGATCTTGTCTGAACTGTGCCACCACGGCGGGTAGGGTGTAGCGGGCCTGAGTGTGGGTGGTCGCGATGGTCAGTGTGCCGGCCGCGCTGTCGGTCCATTCACGACCGACGCGACGAAGGGCTTCGATATCGTCGAGCACACGTTCGGCGATCGCGAGCGCTGCACGACCCGGTTCGGTCAGGCTCGTCAGTCGACGGCCTCGACGCTCGAAGATCTGGCAGCCCAATTCTTCTTCGAGTTCCAGGATCTGTCGGCTGACACCGGGTTGAGAGGTGTGCAGTGCCACAGCCGCCGCCGTGAGGTTGAGATCTCGGCGGGCGATTTCGCGGAGATAGCGCAGGCGCTGGAGATTCATGGGTCCTCATGCTCTTAAGTGTCTTATGACCGATTCTAAATGCTTTTTGGTAATGAATAGAGCAGATCGAATTGGTTTCCCCGCAACGCAAAACAACGGACACTGCTCGGCTGCGGAACTTCCAGCCAGCTCTCCCTATGTACCAATACGACCAATACGATCAAAGCATCGTGGACGATCGCGTCGCGCGTTATCGTGACCAGACTCGGCGCTTCCTGGCCGGCGAACTGTCCGAGGATGAATTTCGGCCGTTGCGCTTACAGAACGGGCTCTATATCCAGCGTCATGCGCCCATGCTGCGCATCGCCATTCCTTACGGGACCCTCTCGGGGCGGCAACTCCGGGCGCTCGGTGATATCGCCGAGCGATGGGATGAAGGGTGGGGTCACTTCAGCACCCGACAAAACCTTCAGCTCAACGCCCCCCGGCTCGAAGACACCCCCGATATTTTGGCGGCGCTCGCCCAAGTCCAGATGCATGCGATCCAGACCAGTGGCAATTGCGTGCGTAACGTGACGAGCGATCATTTTGCTGGTGTGGCGCCCGACGAAATTCTTGATCCGCGTCCCTGGTGCGAAATTTTGCGCCAATGGAGTACTTTTCATCCCGAGTTTTCGGCCTTACCGCGGAAGTTCAAGATTGCGGTGACTGCGAGCGAGGCCGATCGTGCCGCGGTTCAGGTCCATGACATTGGTCTACGCGCAGTGTTGAGTCCTGCTGGCGAAGTCGGGTTTGAGGTCTGGGCCGGCGGCGGGCTCGGACGTACGCCAGTCATCGGAACCCGGATCCGAACCTGGTTACCTGCGCCAGAATTATTGCTTTATGTTGAATCGATCTTGCGGGTCTATAACGCCGACGGTCGTCGTGATAATCCCTATAAGGCCCGCATCAAAATCCTGGTCCGGGAGATGGGGGCTGAAGCCTTCACACGTGCGGTTGAGGCGGAGTATGCGAGCCTCGCAGGCGGCCCTGGTCAACTGACAGAAGCCGAGATCCAGCGGGTCGTCCGTCAGTTTGCGCCGCCACCCTATTTGCTTGCAGATGAGCAGACCCTGGCCGCCGATGCTCAGGCCATGGGCGTGGCGGTCCAAGCCCTGCCAGGTTTTGAGCGTTGGATGACCCGTAATGTTCACCCGCATCGGCAGGCCGGCTATGCGGCAGTGACGGTCTCCCTCAAGCGTGCTGGCAAGCCGCCGGGCGATGCCACGTCGGCTGAAATGCGATTGGTGGCCGACCTCGCCGAACAACATGGGTTTGGCGAGATTCGCGTTACCCATCACCAGAATCTGGTGTTGCCCGATGTGCGCCGTTCCAGCCTGCCAAGCCTATTCGCGACGCTCAAGGCGGCCGGGCTGGCGACCCCCAATATTGGACTGTTGACCGACATGATCGCCTGCCCCGGTGGCGACTATTGCGCGCTGGCGAATGCGCGTTCGATTCCCGTCGCCGAGGCCATTCGGGCCCGCTTCGAAGACCTGGATGACTTGTTCGATATCGGCGAGATGGAACTCAATATCTCGGGTTGTATCAATTCTTGTGGGCATCACCACATTGCCCAGATCGGCATTCTTGGGGTCGATAAGAATGGCGAGGAGTGGTATCAGGTGACACTCGGCGGGACGCAGGGTCCCGAGGCTGCGATTGGGAAGGTGATTGGCCCTTCGTTCTCGGCCGAAGAAGTACCTGATGCGGTGGAGAAAGTTGTCCGTACCTACCTGGCGCAACGGGTTTCTCGTGATGAGCGTTTTAACGAAACGCTGGCCCGCATCGGGCAGGTTCCTTTTCGCGAGGCAGTTTATGCAGAAACACATTAACCACCAAGGTCAGGTGCTGGCGGTTGACCCCGCTCTGACCTGGGTGACCCTGGCGCAATGGCGAGAGCAGGCAGCCGTCCTGTCGGGTCAGCGTCTGGGCCTTGAGTTTCAGCCCGAGGAAAATCCAGACATCGTTGCCGCCGATCTGAATCAGTTCGACGCCTTGGCTGCCCGGTTCCCTAAATTTACCGATGGTCGTGGCCTGACGATCGCCCAGCGTCTGCGGGTTCGCTATGGTTGGACTGGCCCCTTGTGGGCGGTCGGTGATGTCTTGCAGGATCAGATTTTTGCAATGTCGCGCGTGGGTTTTGATCACTTCGCGTTGCGGGAGGACCAGAACCTCGAAGCCACCGTTGCCGCATTGACCGATGGTCGGGTCCGCTATCAGGCGTCTTGGGACGAGACCTTGCCCCTCTGGCGCCGGGTCGAGCGACCAGCCCCAACGCCTGAGACCACGCCTGATCTGGTTGATTTTGAGGCTAGCGCGATTGCGTGGTTAAGAAAAGCCATCGCCCACGGCCCCGCAGCGCTCGCGTCAAGTATGGGCAAAGAAGACCAGGCGATGACCGCCCTGATTGCCCGCGAAAAGTTGCCGATCTCCATTTTTACGCTCGATACCGGGCGTTTACCGCCGCAGACGCTCGATCTGATTGCGCAAACCGAAGAACGATATCGTCTGAGAATTCGAGTGCTTTTTCCCGAGGCGGCCGCGGTTGAACAATGGGTGGCCATCAACGGCATCAATGGATTTCGTGAAAGTGTTTCTCAGCGCAAGCATTGTTGTGAAATTCGTAAGTTGGAGCCGCTGCGCCGGGCGCTGCAAGGGCAGTCCGTCTGGATTGCCGGGTTGCGTCGCGCCCATGGCGAAATGCGTGGCGACATCGAGCCGATCGCGCACGACGCGTTCACCGGCATCCCGAAGTGTGCGCCGCTGCATGATTGGTCGGATACCACACTGGATGCCTTTTTGGCGAAATACGATGTGCCGGTTAACGCGCTCCACGGGCAGGGTTACCCGAGTGTCGGCTGTGCGCCATGCACCCGGCCGATTGCCCCCGGCGAGGCGGTGCGGGCCGGACGCTGGTGGTGGGAACAAGGGGCTGCCCGGGAGTGCGGTCTCCATTCGACCGGAGCGCAGGAGTCGACCGGAGCGCAGGAGTCGACAGGAGCCCACGAATGACCAACGATCATCTGGATGATCTCGAGGCCGAGGGTATCCATATCCTGCGTGAGGCGGTGGCCGAGCGCAAGAACCCGGTCCTGTTGTTCTCAGGTGGCAAAGACTCGGCGGTGGTGTTGCGCCTGGCCGAAAAAGCCTTCAGGCCCGGTCGCTTTCCGTTCCCCCTGATGCATGTCGATACCGGGCATAACTTCGAAGAGGTGATCACCTTTCGGGACGCTCAAGTGGCTAAGCTTGGCGAACGCCTGATTGTTGCCAGTGTTGAAGAATCGATTCGCACCGGGCGGGTTCGCATGGCGGATCCCGACGGTTCTCGTAACGCGGCGCAGTCTGTCACCTTGCTCGATGCAATCAAGACCTACGGGTTTGATTGCTGTTTTGGCGGTGCTCGTCGCGACGAAGAAAAGGCCCGTGCCAAGGAACGTGTGTTCTCGGTGCGCGATCGGTTTGGGCGCTGGGATCCTCGCAATCAGCGGCCCGAGCTCTGGAACCTCTGGAATGCGAGGGTGTCGGCGGGGGGGCACTTACGCGTATTCCCGATCAGTAACTGGACCGAACTCGATGTCTGGCAATACATCGACCGCGAGCAAATCGCGCTACCGACGCTTTATCGGTCCCATCTGCGTGATGTCGTCCGCCGCGCTGGCCGAATCGTCGCCGTGACGGATGTGACGCCGGCCGGACCCGGTGAGCTGGTTGAGCGGATTCCGGTTCGATTCCGCACGGTGGGGGACATCACCTGTACGTGTCCGGTCGAAAGCACGGCTTCGACCGAGGCTGAAATTATCGCCGAGACCCTCCTGTCGAGTGTCACCGAGCGGGGCGCGACGCGGATGGACGACGCGACCGACGAGGCCTCGATGGAAAAACGCAAACGCGAGGGGTACTTCTAAATGCTGACCCGATTTGTAACGGCTGGCTCGGTCGACGATGGCAAGAGCACTTTGATCGGGCGCTTGCTTTGGGATACCCGCGCGGTTTTTGAGGATCAGGTCGTTGCGATTTCAGCGGCTTCGCAGCGCCGTGGTCAGGCCCAACCCGATCTCTCGCTGCTCACCGATGGCTTGATGGCAGAGCGCGAGCAGGGCATCACGATTGACGTCGCTTACCGCTATTTCAATACCGCGCAGCGCAAGTTCATCGTGGCGGATTGTCCAGGCCATGAGCAATACACGCGCAACATGGTGACTGGTGCGAGCAATGCCGACGTCGCCGTGTTGTTGGTCGATGCGCGCAAAGGGCTGTTGCCGCAAACCCATCGACATGCGGCCGTGTGCGGCTGGCTTGGACTTAAACGAATCGTACTCGCCATTAACAAGATCGATCTGGTCGACTGGTCGCAGTCCCGATTTGAAGAGATTGCACGCGAGTTCAGGGCCTGGTGCGAACCCCTCGGATTGCCAGAGGTGATCGCAGTGCCGGTCTCGGCACTCACTGGCGACGGCGTGGTCTTCCGCGGTGACCAG
>CAIPGD010000115.1 GCA_903864485.1 uncultured bacterium
CGGTGCTGGGGAATTCTCGAGATGAGTTCTTGTCCCATGGGCGATCGCAACATCTCGCGATTGATATCGGTTTCGAAATAACCTGGCGCGATCGCATTGACTCGAATGCCATCCCTAGCCCACTCGAGCGCAAGGGCCTTGGTTAGTTGGACGACGGCCGCTTTGGTGGCCGCATAGGCAGCAACCTGGTTGCGTACGCGCAAGCCCAGGATCGATGCAATATTGATAATCGACCCGCCAGTGCGGGCCTCGATCATCGCTCGGGCACTCGCCTGGGCGACTCGGAAAACACCGGACAGGTTCACGTCGACGACGCCGGTCCATTCGCTATCGCTGACCTCGACACTAGGCTTTCGAATAACTGTTCCAGCGTTATTGACGACGATGGTTGCGACGCCTAAGTCGGCGCGCGCTTGGGAAAAGGCCTCTGTCACGCTGTCGGAGTCGGTCACATCAACGGCATAGGCTCGAATGTCGCCGGGGCGGCCGGTATCTTGGGCGAGTTGCGCTGCAACTTGGTGGCCGAGCTCGATCCGACGCCCCATCAACGCGACGCGGGCGCCGCGGGCGGCCAACACCGATGCAAAGTGCAGACCGAGGCCGCTAAAGCCACCGGTGATGAGGGCGGTCGCGTGGTTGAGATCGAGCAAATCGTTTGTAGGGATTGGTTCAGAGCTTGTCATGATGGTGGTCAGCATTAAGGTGCAATCCTGAGAGAATAGCGGCTGTCGATTGTTCGTCGCTGTTGTCGTTACCCCTAAGCGAGGTTGTCCATGAAGTATCTGCACACGATGGTCCGCGTGACCGATCTTGAAGTGTCATTGGCCTTTTATCGCGATGCCCTCGGTCTCGAGGTTCTGCGAGTGCAGGAGGTACCTTCAGGGCGTTTTACGTTGGCGTTTTTGGCGGCCCCGGGTGACCACTCAGCGCAGGTTGAGCTCACGTATAACTGGGATCCGGAGGCGTACACAGGCGGGCGGAATTTTGGTCATCTTGCTTACGCGGTTGATGACATTTATGCGCAATGTAAGCGTCTTCAGGAACATGGTGTGACGATCCTGCGGCCCCCTCGCGATGGCCGAATGGCATTTGTGCGCTCTCCCGACCAGATCTCGATCGAACTGCTCCAGCGTGGTGGGTCGTTACCACCCGCCGAACCTTGGGTATCGATGCCCAATGTCGGGAACTGGTGAGCGCCGTGGGGGTCAGTGATTCCGGATTGAAGCAGGCCGCCAATCTTTGGCCGGCCCATCGGACGGTGGCAGCGATGCCGGGTTCGTTGCCAATGGGCGGCGTTGTCCCCATGACACCGGTCCACGCTTTTGAAGAGTCGCCCGCGTGCTTGCGGTTTGGCGAGTTGCACGAATCGCCGGTGCGAACCGATATTGCACTGGATGGATCGCTTGCGTTCTCGATCGCACCTGTCGTGACACCGTCCGAAGCTGATGCAATCATTGAGGCCACGGAGCGGTTTGGTTATCGGGACGAAGCGCCTGGAATCGCGACGCCACCGGGAATGCGGATGAACAAGTCGGTGCACTGGGTCGCCGACGATGCTTTGTTGGGGCCGATCTTTAAGCGCATTGGTCCGTTGTTGCCGGCGGAGATCGATGGTGCGACGCTCCAATCTCAGCTTAGTCATCGTTTAAATATGTATCGTTACGATGATCAGGATGTTTTTAATCGCCATACAGATGGTGATTGGCCTGGTTATGGTTTAACGAATGACCGTCGCGAGATGGTCGAGTGGCCCAGGCTGCGTTCATGTCTGACGATGCTGCTTTATTTGAACGGTCCTAACGATGGCGTGCAGGGCGGGGCAACGCGCTTGTACTCGCCAACGGGTCTCTGGGTTGATGTGACGCCGCAAAAGGGCGCGGCGCTATTCTTCCGGCACGGGTTCGGGCCGGGTTCAGTCCTCCATCAAGGCTGTCGTGTAAGCGGTGACGTATCGAAATACGTGGCCCGCATCAACGTGATGTATGCGCGCATTTAAGATTTAAGCGCTGGGTGCGCTGCCCGCGCTCGTGGGTGCGCTGCCCGCGCTCGTGGGTGCGCTGCCTGTGGGTTAGCTGCTTATGAGCGCGATTTCGCTTGCGGCAGCGCTGTTACCTAACGATGAGTCAGCGGCTACTACCTGGTGAGGGTTTGGTGGGTACCGGTGAGTCTGAACGTCCACCTGTGTTCGAGGGGCTGTCGGAAAAGGTTTGCAAGGTTTCGGACCATGCGCGATCCGAAGCGGCCGGCGGTGGTCCGTGCGGCCCACCATGTTGTTGGCCCGGCGGCATTCCCGGCGGCATTCCCGGTGGGAGGCCAGTTGAATAAGCAGGGGGGAAGCCTGGAGGGTAGCCGGGGGGGTAGCCGGTTTGGTACCCAGGCGGATAAACGGGCGGCGGTCCTCGAGGGTCAATCTGCTGACCATATCGAGGATCAAGTCGCGGGTCCATTCGCGGATCAAACCCGCCGTTGGAGCGTCCCGCGCCTCGATTGCCGGGGTCGGGGCGGGCCCAGATGCTCAATGGATATGCGGGTGGTGGTTGCCATGTCGGCGGAAGTGCGGATGGCCGGGGGAAACCTGCGCGGTCGAGGGCGCCGCCCCACTTGGGTTCTTGAAAGCCGCTGAAGCGCTCATTGCCGACCCCTAGCGCGGGAAAGCCAACGCCGAATCCCAATCGCCTGTACGCGGTCAGGTCAGCCGTGGTTTCAACTCGCGCTTCGAGAAAGGGGACTCCGCGCGAGAGGAGCCAGAATCGCGCCTCGTCGCAGGGTTCGCCGCAATTATCGGGCGTGTAGAGCACTACAGGAGACCGCAGGGCCAGTGACTGCAAAGCGGATGGAACCCCTGCGAGCCAGGCGGGGACTTGCGGAGCGCCAGGGACTCCTGGCTGACCCGGCTGACCGGGTGAGCCAGGGGTTCCTGGGGTGCTAGGCGCTCCTGCGGTACCTGGGGTGCCCGGAGTGCCGGGAGTGCCGGGAGTTCCAGGCGACCCCGGGTTTCCCGGGTAACCCGTGATGATCTGGGGGCGTTGCGCGCTCTTGGGTGCGTTGGTGATGGTTTCCGCGGTCGCGGTCTGCGATAACGCGAACGCCGATGCTAAAAGTATTGATGCCCTCAGGACGGACGCACTGCGTGCGTTGTCGCGCGATGATTGATTTCGATTGGGCATCAAAGATCTCCTAAGCCGCGAGGGCGGAGTTTTCGGCCATCCCCTGATGGCGTAGCAGCGCGTCGATACTCGGATCGCGGCCGCGGAACGATCGGAAGGACTCGATTGCCGGCCGGCTGCCACCGACCGATAGGATTTCGTCGAGGAATCGCTTACCGACGAGGGAGTCGACAGGCCCTGTCGCGGCCTCTTCGAAGGCTGCGAAGCAATCAGCAGAGAGCACTTCCGCCCATTTGTAGCTGTAATAGCCAGCCGCATATCCGCCTGCGAAGATGTGCGCGAAGGTGTTCTCGAAGCGGTTAAAAGCGGGTGGGACGATCACAGCGACTTCGTCTCGAACGGACTGGATGAGGGCGCGAACGTCGGGGGCGTGACTTTGGCTGGTCGCTGCGTGGAGCTGCATGTCGAAGAGCGAGAATTCCACTTGGCGCAGCGTCTGTAGACCGGCCTGATAGTTCTTGGCGGCGACCATCCGGTCAAACAGAGCCTTTGGAAGTGGTTCTCCGCTGTCGACCTCGGCGCTCATCGCCTGTACGACGTCCCATTCCCAGCAGAAGTTCTCCATGAATTGACTCGGCAACTCGACCGCGTCCCATTCGACGCCATTGATTCCGGCGACGTCAGAGGTTGAAACGCGGGTGAGCAGGTGGTGCAGACCATGGCCGAATTCGTGAAAGAGGGTGATCACGTCGTCGTGCGTCATCAGGCCCGGCCGATCGCCGATGGGCGGCTGGCCATTGCAATTGAGATAAGCCACGGGCGTTTGGAGGTGCCCTTCGGGGCGCAGCCAGCGGTTGCGTGCGTTGTCCATCCAGGCGCCGCCGCGCTTGGTCGAGCGCGCATACAGGTCAACATAAAACTGCCCGACAAGGGCTGAATCGAGGGCCGAGCCCAAGTTCGAACTAGGCTCTGAATTGTTGACGCTCGCGCGCTCGACTCGCCAGAAGCTCACATCGGGATGCCAGACCGGGGCTTCATCAGGGCGGATCGTGACGCCAAACAGTCGTTGAATAACGCCGAAAAGGCCCTCAAGGACTCGGGGGGCCTGAAAGTATCGTTTGACTTCCTGATCGGAGAACGAATATCGGGCTTCTTTGAGTCGCTCGCTGACGAATGCGATATCCCAGGCCTCGAGTGCGGGCATGGCGAGTTCGCGTTGTGCAAATTCGCGGATGTCGGCGAGGTCGCGTTCGGCAAAGGGCCGGGCGCGCCGGGCCATGTCGCGCAGGAAGGTGACCACCTGTTCGGGTGACTCGGCCATCTTGGGCTCGAGCGACAGTTGGGCGTAATTGTCGAAGCCCAACAACGCAGCTTCTTCGCCGCGAAGTGCCAGAATCTCCGCAATCAGCGGCGCATTGTTTTTTTCAGCTGGTCCGAGGTCGGAGGCGCGGGTTACATACGCCCGATACATACGCTCGCGAAGGGCGCGGTTCTTGGCGTACTGCATCACTGGGAGGTACGACGGCATCCGAAGGCTGAATGCCCAGCCAGGTTTGCCCGCCTTTTCGGCCTCTGCGCGCGCCTCGTCACAAACGTCCGCGGGCAGACCGTCGAGTTCGGCTTGGGTCTGGACGAAGGTCAGTTCGGCATTCGTCGCGTCGAGTACATTTTCGGAAAATTTCTGTGATAACTCAGCCAGGCGCTCGGCGATCGAGGCAAATCGGGTGCGCTGATCGCCTTCGAGTTCAGCGCCGCCCAAACGGAATGAGCGGAGCGAGTGTTCGATCGCACGTTGCCGTTCCCGCGCAATCTCCGGGTCCGAGTGGGCCCAACCGGCGGCGGCCGCGAGCGCTTTGGTACGGCTGTAAAGTTGGCGGTTCTGGCCGAGTTCGGTCCAGAACTCGGTGACCTTGGGTAGGGCGGCGTTGTAGGCCTCGCGCAGGCTGGGTGAATCATCGACGTGGTTGAGATGCCCAACCATGTTCCAGGCGCGGGCGAGGCGCTCGGTCGCGGTTTCAAGGGGGGCGATCAGGGTTTCCCAGCGCGGCTCCGCGCGGTCGTTTTGCGCGCGCTCGACGGCCGCACGAGCGTCCTGGAGTAGTTGCTCAATGGCGGGGCCAACGAGTTCCGGTTGGAATCGGTCAAATTGAGGCAGACCTGTGAAATCGAGCAGGGCGTTCAAGTCGAGGTTAATCACGTCGTCAAGCATGTCGGTTTTGGTTTTTGATTTGTTGTTCGGTGGCTGTAATCGTGTTCATTAAAAGCATGGCGATGGTCATTGGACCAACCCCGCCGGGGACGGGCGATATGGCTGACGCAACGTGCGCCACGCTTTCATAATCGACGTCGCCGCAGAGGCTGCCATCACTTTGTCGATGGATACCCACGTCAATGACAACGGCTCCGGGTTTGACCATGTCGCCGAGGATCATTTTGGGCTTGCCGGCCGCAACGATCAGGACGTCGGCACGGCGGGTCTGGGCCGTTAGATCACGGGTTTTACTATTACAAATGGTCACGGTGGCGCCCGCCGCCTGAAGCATGAGTGCCATTGGTTTGCCGACGATGTTGCTGGCGCCAATGACGACCGCTTCGGCGCCTCGTAACGCAATCGTTTCATGTTCGAGCATTGCCATCACCCCAGAGGGCGTGCAAGGGCGCAGGCCGGGGCGCCCAGTCATCAAAGCGCCCGCATTGGCGACATGAAAGCCATCAATGTCTTTCGCTGCGGCGATGGATTCGATCACCGTGTGGGCGTCGATGTGGTTTGGCAGGGGCAATTGCACCAAAATGCCGTGGACATCGGGCGCCTGATTAAGGGCCGCGATGCGTTCTAAAAGATTGGCCTGAGTGATGTCCTCTGGCAGGTGTTCGAGGATTGACCGGATGCCGGCTTCTTCACACGCTTTAACTTTGTTGCGGACGTATACCGCGGAGGCGGCGACGTTGCCGACCAAAAGGACTGCTAAGCCAGGCCGCTGGCCGGATGCTGTGAGCGTGGCAGCGCGTTGCGCGACTTCTGCGCGGATGGCTTGGGCGAGCCGAATGCCGTCAATCCGGCGGGCGATAGGTTGGGTCAATTCGGGTGCCTCCGTAAAGCCTCTGAACATAGCATGGGTAGGGCCCACGGGGGCCTTTAGGCCACTGACAGGTTGCCCCAATTGCAAACCTTGTGTACAGTCTCGCACTCTTCGGTGCTGCCGC
>CAIPGD010000116.1 GCA_903864485.1 uncultured bacterium
AGGACCGGCTCTACACCACCCGTGCCGATTCGCGCGCGCGCCGATCAGCGCAAACGGCGCTTTGGCATGTGACCCAAGCTCTGCTGCGCTGGATTGCCCCGATCCTGTCGTTCACGGCCGAAGAAGCTTTCCCGCTTCTTAACCCACAACAACATGCCGCTGGTGCTCAGACAATCTTCTCGCAGACTTGGCACCCGCTGCCTGGAATCGAGCAGTCCGAGTCGCTACTGGCCGAATGGGACTCAATCAGAGCCCTACGCGCCGAAGTGCTCAAGGCGATCGAATCCGAACGTGCAGCCGGCCGACTGGGTTCATCCCTACAGGCCGAAGTCACGATTCGGGTCGGTGGTGAGTCCTATCAACGGCTGGCCAAATTGGGGGATGACCTTAAGTTTGTCTTGATCGTCTCCAAGACCACCGTCGAGCATGCGGAAACGCCAGCCCCTCAGATCACCGTCACCCCAAGCGAGCACACCAAGTGCGAACGGTGCTGGCATTGGCGTGCCGATGTCAATTTATCACCCGCGCATCCAGGTTTGTGCGGGCGCTGCGTCGACAATCTCGATGGTGTGGGCGAAACCAGGGCGCAGGCCTGATGTCCAACACGCCGCCCCCCGAAGCGCCGCGCGCGTCCAGCCGAGGACGCCGCGGCGGGCGTAAGAAGGCTGGCAAAGCGCCCTCACTCTTCGGGCAATTGTTGCCATGGCTAGGACTTGCCAGCCTCGTGATCATTTGCGATCAAGCCACGAAGTTTCAGATCCAGCGGTCGTTGCAACCGGGCGACCGGATCGTCCTGATTCAGGACTGGTTTGACCTGACGCTGGTTTTCAACCCGGGAGCTGCGTTCAGTTTTCTAGCCAACGCCTCCGGATGGCAGCGCTGGTTCTTTATCGGAATCGGGGCCTTAGCGACCAGTTATCTCTTGTGGCTCTTGATCCGACACAGTGGGCAGCGGCTTTTTTCAACTGGACTCTCGTTGATCCTGGGCGGCGCCATCGGTAATGTCATCGACCGCGTCTGGCAAGGTCAAGTCGTGGATTTCCTGCTGGCGCACTGGCGCGAAGTGTTCTTCTGGCCCGCGTTCAACGTAGCCGACAGCGCCATCACCGTGGGTGCGATGATTCTGATTCTGGACGAAATCCGACGGGTATCGCGCACGCGATAATCCCGTCAAAATTGCGTTCTTTCGGCCCTTCGCCCGATCGCCCAACGACACCACCGTCTCCTCGTTTCCTCGTCTCATCGTCTCATCGCCTCCTCGTCCACCCAGTCTTCACCACCATGCCACAGCACCCACTCGTTGCCGATCCGCTTGCCGGGAAGCGCCTTGTACTGGGAATCACAGGCGGCATTGCGGCCTACAAATCCGTTGAATTGGCGCGCTTGTTGTTCAAAGCACAAGTCGCGAGCGTCCAGGCGGTCATGACCGATGCCGCCACCCGATTTATCGGCACCGCGACCTTTCAGGCAATTACGAATCAGCCTGTGTTCACCGACGCATGGGATACGCGGGTCGCCAACGGCATGGCGCATATCGACCTGTCCCGTGAGGCCGACGGCATTTTGATCGCCCCGGCGAGCGCCGATTTCCTCGCGCTATTGGCCCAGGGCCGCGCGTCTGACCTCTTGTCCACG
>CAIPGD010000117.1 GCA_903864485.1 uncultured bacterium
CGCCGCCTTGACGGTTACCTGCTGGCCGAGAATCGCCCGAATCGCTAGCTCGAACGGGTCAAAAGTACCGGGCAGGCGTATGCCGGGGTTGTTCTTAGCGAGTGCTCCAAGGACCCGGTCGATCTCGGCCGGGTCGGCATCGAGGTCAAACGCTTGTTTGGTGCGCGACAGCACCACCGGCAACTTGCTGGCAAGTACGTTGTCGAAACGCAATTCCAGAGCATGGAGCGCCGGTCGATGGGTGACCTCGATCCATCCAATCTTTTCGAGGTCGTCGTCCGTTTTGACTGTGTCGACTTTTTCAATCCGCACGATTCTCCGGTATGCCTGATCAATGGCCGACTCAATCCCTGGGATCGACCGGTCGTGCAAAAAATTGAGCAGACCGTCAAAGTCGTAGGGGGGCCGGTAAGTCAGGACAAAAGCGGGCGATCCCGCACCGCCCTTCACTTGCACTGCCCTGTCGTTATTTCGTGATGGGTGCCAAACATCTCGTTACAACCTTACAATCTAATCTTTTGCTCCAATGATTGGTCCGCTTTAGGGGCGGTACGCCGATCTTGCCCTATCTCATCATTACTCTTGCAGATGTCTATATCCCTAGCCAGCATTCCGTTTTTCGCTAACCTCAATGCGGCAGACATGATGTCCCTGATGGCGGCAACCAAGACCGTCGAAGTTCCAGGAAACACCACGATTTTCTGGAAGGGTGATGCTCCGGATGCTCTTTACATTGCATTGAGTGGGCGCCTTAAAGTTTTCGTGCGCGATCAAAAGGGGCGAGAAACGGTATTCGCAACTCTGAAGCCGGGCGATTATTTCGGCGAGATGGGGATCATTGACGGTGAGCCACGCTCTGCAAACGTCGCGACGATCGAGCCGTGCACGCTACTGCGCCTTGGCGCAAACGAGTTTGAGATCTGCCTGCAGACTAACTTCCGGATTGTTCGCACGGTGCTGAAGGGCTTGTCGGCGCGCATGCGCGAGTTGAATGCGCGCAACGTTGCGCTTCAACGCTGAGGTCAGCGTGTCGGGAACGAGTAGGTCCCAGTGACTTCTTCTGGCCATCGTGATTCGATCCGATCGCAGTTCAATGCGGGGGCTTCGAAGCGCATCGAAGCCGTGTACCTCACGCCTGACGTCGTCAAGCAGCGGGAACATGCGATCCAGCGACTTGCACCTCAATCCGGGGAGCACGTGCTGGATATCGGTTGCGGCCCCGGCCTGACCACCCTTGCGCTAGGCGCAGCGGTTGGCCCTGATGGGTTGGTGCATGCCGTGGATATTTCCGAACCCATGTTGGCATTGGCGCGCAACCGATGCGCCAACCAACCCCAGGTTCACTTTGAGCATCAAGACGTCACGCTATTGCCACATGCGGACGGCGCATTCGATATCGCGCTAGCGACCCAGGTTTACGAGTACCTGCCCGACGTCGATCAGGCATTGCGCGAGTTGCGCCGGGTGGTCCGTCCCGGCGGGAGGGTCTTGTTGGTCGACACCGATTGGGAATCTGCCGTTTGGGCCAGCCGAGATGACGCACGTATGCGCCAGGTCCTTGAGACCTGGAATCAACATATCCCGTGGCCGCAATTGCCGCGACAGCTGCAGCAACGCCTGCTGCGGGCCGGATTTACGGATGTCGAGGTGGAGGTCATGCCGCTCCTGAACACCCGCTTTGACCGACAGACCTACAGCGTGGGGATGCTCGAAGTGATCGGCGCTTTCGTGCGGGGGCGGGGTGAATGCACCGCTCAGATGGTTGAGGATTGGCAGGCCGATGTGTGCAGCATGGACGAGCACACGGGTTACTTTTTCAGCTTGAATCGCTATCTGTTTTCTGCACGGGCCACGGGCAGGCTTTAATCGCGCCACGGATTAATCACCTCAAGACCAAAACCATCGAAATCCCGTTCATTGCGGGTGACCAAGGCAAGGCCATAGTGCGCCGCTGTCGCACCGAGAAGGCTATCAACCACAGGCATCGGACGGCCAGCCATCGCCAGCAATCGGCCCCAACGATCTGCCACCTGCGCATCGATGGCCAAAATGCGTCCGGCGAAAAAAATGGGAAGTTCGGCTTCCAGCCAGTCGATCAAAGTCACCCGCCTCTTAGGGTCAGCGGCGCTCTCGATGCCTTTGCGCAACTCACCAAGCGTCAACACACTCAAGTAGAGCGCGGAACTCGGTCTGCCCGCAAACCATTCAACCACCCCGGAATCAGGCGCCCGGCGCCGAAACTCCGAAATCACGTTGGTATCCAGCAAGTAGCTCAAATTGAACTCTCGCGAGTTAAACCCGTTTCACGCTCGAACGTGATGTCCTCAGCGCCATAAAGTGGGGAGCGGCGCATGAATTCAACCAGCGAATGCTCGTTCGCAGTCAGACGCTCAAACATTTTTCGCGACACCACAACCGCAACCGCTTGCCCATGATGGGTAATGCACTGTGGTCCCTGGCTCTCAGCTGATTTGATGAGTTCCGAAAGCCGGGCTTTGGCTTCCTGCATTTGCCATGTCTTCAAGCGGCACCTCGCTATGGCGATTCAGACTAGACAGGTCAGACTAGAGCTTCGAGCAGCCTAGCACGGAACAAGACAACACACCGTGAATTTAAGCGCGTCAGGGTTATCACCAACTACCGCCTGGCTAGAGTGACTCGCAAACTCGCTCGCAATCGAACCAACACCCCCTCGACAGCACCCTCCAGGAAAAAAACACGATGGACATTCAAGGACAAGCCGCATTGGTCACCGGTGGTGGATCTGGGCTCGGCGAAGCAACCGCGCGCGAACTGGCACGCTGTGGCGCAAAAGTTGCCATCCTGGACCTTAATCTGGCGAATGCAGAACGGATCGCGGCAGACATTGGCGGCCTCGCCATTCAATGTAACGTCAGCGATGCCGACAGCATGCAAGCCGCAATTGACCAGGCCGCTCAAGCCCATGGTCCTGCGCGCATCCTGATGCAGATCGCGGGCATTGGCACCGCCAAGCGCGTAGTTGCTAAAGACGGCCAGGCTGCGCCATTACAAGATTTTGTAAAAGTAATCGAAGTCAATCTGATCGGCACCTACAACGCCTCACGATTGTTCGCCGCTGCGGCAGCCAAATTAGAACCTCTTGAAGACGGCGAG
>CAIPGD010000118.1 GCA_903864485.1 uncultured bacterium
TCGAAATTGAGAACGCGCGCCGCAGCGGGACGACCTTTGCGGTCTTGTGCATGGATCTCGATGGCTTTAAGGCCGTGAACGATCGATTTGGCCATCCCGCGGGTGATGAGGTCTTGCGCGAGGTCTCCCGACGCCTCAAGGATCTGGTGCGTAAAGGTGACACCTTGGGTCGGCTTGGGGGCGATGAGTTCGGCATCGTGCTTCGCAATGGCGACGAGAGCTCGGCGCAGGCCCTTCTCGAGCGCATTGCTGAGGGTGTCCTGGAGCCGATTGTGTTGCGTTGTGGGGCCCAGGTGAGGGTCGGTATCTCGGGCGGATGCGCCGAATTCGACCAGACTCAGGATTCCGCGGAGCTGATGTTAAGCCTCGCCGACCAGGCCTTGTATCGCGAAAAGAGAAAGGCGGTTGCCCTGCGACTCGTCTCCTGAGCCATTGTGATTGCGCGCCTGCGCCACACCAAAACCTTTCCTTGAGGGGATCAAATTGGCTGATTTTTGCGACCTGCCGGTCACGTGGAACCGGATTCTGCAGGGCTTACCCGTTGGGCTCGTTCAAATGTCACCCGATGGCGAAATCCTCGCCATGAATACCCCCGCAGAGGCAATTTTGTTGGCCATCAACGGGGCGCCGCCAACTAACTTTTTTCAGTGTCTCGCCGCCGACGCGCCCACACTGCCGCGTCAGGCCGAGGATCTGGATTTGAATCAGTCTTTGAATCCGTCTTTTAATCAGTTACCCGATCCAACCCAGGTCATCTTCAGCTTGCCTTTGCGCGACGAGCAAATTGAGGGCCGCCTGATGCGGTTTGCGTCGGGGGGCTATCTCGCGGCACTGAGCCCAGCACAGGGGGTAGGCATCCTGGGAGCTACGGGTGGTGTGGGCGGTCATATTGGCGCGCCACGACGTACGATCGAGGCCCAATGCGACCCGCTGACGAAGATGCAGAATCGAGGCGGGATTCGGCAGGCGGTGCAGAACGCCCTTGATCGATCCGCGACCGAACCGGATCACCGCTTTACGGTCTTCTTTCTCAACTGTGATCGCTTTATGCAGATCAACAACGCGTTGGGATACGGCGCTGGCGACACTTTATTGCGCTTAGTCGCGGAGCGCCTGCGCGGGACCTTGCGGGCGAGTGGTTCAGCCCCGGAGGCCGAACGGCCCACCGCCGAACTGGCGCGGATCGGCGCCGATGAATTTGTTGTCCTGCTGGATCAGCTCGGCCCCGATGATGACCCTCAAATCGTCGCGCAGCGGGTGCTCGATGTGCTCGCTAAGCCGTATCGGATTGGTGAGCATCAGGTGCGCTGTGCAGTCAGTATGGGCATGGTGATGGTGGCGCAGCAGGGGGCGCAGCAGGGGGCGCAGACCTCGTTATCGATGCCGGTGCTACAAACCGCCGATACGGTTTTGCGCGATGCCAGTATTGCGATGAGTGCTGCCAAGCGGGCGGGTGGTGGCCGGTATGCAATTTTTGATCCACGGATGGGCGAAGCCGCCGCATGGCGCGGGACGATGGAAGCAGATCTGCGTCGGGGACTCGCCAACGGCGAACTCCACGTGGTCTATCAGCCTCTCGTCGTGGTTCGTGGCGCCGCGGTTCGGGTGCTTCATGGGGTTGAAGCCCTCGTGCGCTGGGATCATCCCGTCCGAGGGCCGATTCCGCCGCTTGAATTCATCGGCGTCGCCGAAGAAGGGGGCTTGATTGATGAGCTGAGCGACTTTGTGCTCAATACCGCTTGCAGTCAGTTTGTTCGTTGGCGTCACGAGCTTGGCGCGGCGGCGCCGGGTTTATTGGCCGTCAATCTGTCGCGCGCACAACTGCTGCGTCCCGGTTGGATCGATGTGGTTCGAGCCGCGCTCAAGGAACATCAGATGGCGCCTGAGGACCTGCAGCTCGAAGTCACGGAGAGCCTCGCAGCGCAGCATGAGGGCGTCAGCACTCTGCTGCAGGAACTGAAGTCGCTGGGCCTGTCGCTGGCGCTCGATGATTTTGGCACCGGGTATTCATCGCTTTCGAGCTTGCACGCCTTGCCGATCGATACCGTAAAAATCGACCGATCATTTGTCAGTCAGTCCGATAGTAGTAGCCACCATCGGGCGCTGATCGAAGCGACGGTCCGCGTGGCCAATAGCCTGGGCATGACGACCGTGGCCGAGGGGGTCGAGACGCAGGCTCAGGCCGACGTGATCGCGTCCTTGGGTTGTGACAGCGCACAGGGTTACTGGTTTAGTAGGCCCCTGCAGGCCGAGGCCCTGGCCCTTTGGGCCAATGAATTTGGAGGCGCGAAGGTAGGGAGTGCGGGGACTATCGTGGTGACTAAAGTGACTAAGGTGTGCGCAATGACTGGGGTGACTGGGGTGACCGAGGTCACCGAAGTGGCCACGGTGACCTCGTTATCGTCAAATCGCCCCGAATTGATTCCGGTCAATCCTTGAGCCAGCGTGCAGCGTCGCGGGCAAAGTAGGTCAGGACGCCAGCCGCGCCGGCCCGCCGGAACGCCAGCAGGGATTCGAGGGCGACGGCGCGTTCGTCGAGCCAGCCGTTCGCAGCCGCTGCCTTGAGCATGGCGTACTCACCGCTGACCTGATAAGCAAACGTGGGTACGCCAAAGCGCTCGGCGACGCGTCGAACGATATCCAGGTAAGGCATACCGGGCTTGACCATGACCATGTCTGCGCCTTGCTCGAGGTCGAGCGCGACTTCGTGCAGGGCTTCTTCGGCATTGGCCGGGTCCATCTGGTAGGTCTTTTTATCGGCTTTACCCAAGTTGGAGGCCGAACCGACGGCGTCCCGAAACGGGCCGTAAAAGGCCGACGCATATTTCGCGGCGTAGGACATGATCCGGGTGTGAATCGCGCGATCGTGTTCGAGCGCGTCCCGGATTGCCCCGATCCGCCCGTCCATCATGTCGGAGGGCGCAACAATATCAACCCCCGCGGCGGCCTGAACACGCGCTTGTTCGATCAAGATCGCGACGGTCTGATCGTTCAGAACATAGCCACGATCATCGAGAACCCCATCCTGGCCATGGCTGGTGTACGGATCAAGGGCCACGTCAGTGAGAAGCCCGAGCTGCGGGAACCGGCTCTTGAGTGCTCTTACGACGCGAGGCACGAGGCCATCCGGATCAGTTGCAGCGCGGCCGTCGAGGGTTTTGAGCGCGGGGTCGATGACCGGAAAGAGCGCCAGAACCGGGATCCCGAGGGCGACGCAATCTTCCGCTACTGCGTAGAGTTCGTCGAGCGAGCGTCGTTCAACACCCGGCATCGAGGCTACGGACTCGACTCGATGCTGGCCGTCCAGCACAAAGACCGGGTAAATAAGATTGGCCGCAGTGAGGGAGTGCTCGGCCACCAGGCGGCGACTCCAGTCGTCGCGGCGGAGTCGGCGTGGACGCTGGCGCAGGAACTGGGGGTGGGTGTCGGGGAAATTCATACGGCGTCGTTACTTTGGGTTTCGGGATGATCAGAATCCTGCGTCAAGCGGTAAAAAGCTGCAATCCGGTCTGACGCTTCCTCGATCCCAATTCTATGGGTGGAAGAAAACAAAACGAGATCGAAGTGTCGACTGGGATGGCGCAGCGCCAGTTCAGCGCGGACGGTTCGCAGTGCCGCTTGCTGCTGGTTGCGACTGAGCTTGTCGGCTTTCGTCAGGAGGCCTAGGACGGGAACCGTGACCGGTGTCCAATCCAGCAGGCCATGATCCAGTGCGGTCACGCCGCGACGAATGTCGAGCATCAGCACGACGGCCACCAGAGGCTGGCGAGTCCGTAGGTAATCGCCCGCCAAGCCGATCCAGCTTTCACGCACCGCGCCGGGCGCCGTGGCATACCCATACCCGGGCATGTCGACCAGGAATCCATTGGGTTGATCTTGCGGCCCGATCGCAAAAAAGTTGAGCGCCTGGGTGCGTCCCGGCATCCGGCTTGCAAAAGCCAGTCGACGGCGGTTGCAAAGCACATTGAGGGCGGAGGATTTGCCCGCGTTCGATCGGCCCGCGAAGGCAACCTCGGGCAAGCCGTCGACCGGCAGCTGGTGCATCTGCGCGACGGTCGTTGTGAAGCGGGCGCTCACCAGCAAGGTCATGGCCGGCATGGCTCCGAAACTTAAGACCCTATTGTACAATCCGCCGTGCACTTGACTACTGGCGTTGTAAGACGCGTTGACGTAGTTTGGCTTTTTTAGGACGTTGTGCTTGGAGCACCGCATGATTCGCCTGCATTTTTTGAAGGCCGTGGTTGCCTTGTCGCTCGGTTCGGTGGCTGCGGTGTCTGCCGCGGCCGCACCCGCTGCACCAGTCAAAGCCGATCCGGCCGCCGGCCAAAAGGTCGCCGAACAGGTCTGTGCCGCCTGCCACGGTGCCGACGGCAACAGCACGTCGCCCGCCAATCCCAAGCTGGCGGGGCAGCATGCCGACTATCTCGCCAAGCAGCTGAGTAATTTTCGGGTTCAGGCGCCGGCAACTGCGGCAGAACGTCAAAACGCTGTGATGGCGGGTTTTGCGGCCACCCTGTCCGAGACGGACATGCGCAACGTCGCCAGCTGGTTTGAGTCGCAGAAGCAGAAGCCTGCGGTCGCGCGCGACAAGGCACTCGCAGATGCCGGGCAGCAGATTTATCGCCGCGGGATCCCCGAGAAAAATGTCCCTGCCTGTGCGGGATGCCATGCGCCCAATGGGGTCGGTATTCCCGCTCAGTACCCCCGTCTCCAGGGCCAATGGGCCGACTACACCGAGGCGCAGTTGGTTGGAATGCGACAGGGTGGGGTGCGGCGTAACAGCGCGCAGATGACCACGATCGCTACCCGATTGACGGATCGCGAAGTCAAGGCGGTGGCGGAGTACGTCGCGGGCTTGCGTTGATCGGCCGCCCACCAGTCGGATCGGAGATTACGCCCAGAGCCGTTTTTGAACAACGGTTTGAACATCGGCGTCGGTGGTTACGGGCGAGCGCAGCCGGACTGGCAACGGTGCCCGCGGCCTGGCTTGCCGAAGCATCGGCGCAGGCGGCAGCCCCAACCCTGACCCCAACGGGACACGGTTTAACGCCCCTACCCGCCCGCCCCAGCGCGTGGTCGACGATCGAGAAGCCGACCTCTCACCGGGACGTCACTTCCTACAATAATTTTTACGAATTCGGCACCGGCAAGGACGATCCCGAGCGCAATGCGCGCCAGTTCAAGACGCGGCCCTGGACCGTCGAAGTTGGTGGCGAAGTCGCCCATGCTCGAACATTTGACCTTGATGAACTCCTGCGCCTGGCGCCGATGGAGGATCGCATCTATCGCATGCGTTGCGTCGAGGGGTGGTCGATGGTCATCCCCTGGGTCGGCTTCTCGTTCGCTGAA
>CAIPGD010000119.1 GCA_903864485.1 uncultured bacterium
ATCCAGAATGGGTTCAACGCAACCGATAAAGCGGCTTTTGCGAATCAGAAGCTCACTGTGGGCGGGGCCTTCCAGACAGAACGGCATGTTGGGTCAGAACGAATGAATGTCCCCCTACTTTGCCGGAACGGTGGGTCGGCGTCAGCACCTTGGACGTCAACCTCAACTTTCAGCGCTAGCCCTTAGGTTCGATGCGCCGCCCGGGGTTCACTGATGCGGTCAAGGGCACGTCCTGCCCGTGCCGCGTCCTGATGAACGAGGTCGCCTAGGGCGACGATACCGACCAGGTGTCCGTCGTCGCCAACGACTGGCATGCGCCGGATGCCCATGCGAGCCATCCGCTCAAGGACTTCGTCGCAGGCTTCTTCCGTACGACATGTCTGGACGTCAACGGTCATGGCATCCGAACATTTCCAGCCGTCTGGTGTTGCGCCCAACGCGGTCGCACGTACGGTGATGTCGCGGTCGGTAATGATTCCGACAACGGTCGGCCCATCACAGACCGGCAGAGTGCCCACGCCATGCTCGGCCATCAGCTCAGCGGCGCGGTGGATGGTGGTGTTTGGTTCGACGCTACAGGTGGGGAAGGTCATGACTTCGGCGATTTTGCGATTGAGCATGAGGTGCCTCGGGACGTGGGTTGGGCAGGATCTGAGTCGGTCCGCAAAAAACGTGCGGGCCCAGCGTAGGATTGCGCCATGGATCTGGTTTTTCTTGATGTTCCGTTTGCGCAAAAGGATGCCGTCAAGGCGCTGGGGGCCCGCTTTGACTGGGCATCCAAGCGCTGGTTCGTTCCGCCAGGGTTCAATCCCCTCGCTTTTTCGCAGTGGATTCCCGGTGAGAGTCCGACGCCTGAATTCGTGCCCACCACGGACTCGGACAAGCCCAGCGGACGTTCGTTGTCGGCGCTCCTCGCAGAGGTTGCACAGGCGGTCGCCGAGCACTTCGGCGGCGCGATCTGGGTGCGTGCGGATGTGGCTTCTTTCGACCCAAAGCGCGGTCACCTTTACTTTGACCTTGTTGAGAACAATGAACTCGGTCAGGAGGTTGCGCGCGCCCGAGCGTTGATCTGGAACGATGACCGGGAAGCTGTGATCGGCCGGTTCGAAGCGGCGACTGGTGTGCGTTTTGTGGCGGGCATCAAAGTACTGGTTCGGGCCTCCGTGTCCTTTCATCCGCGTTTTGGTCTTTCGCTCCAGATCCGCGAGATCGATCCGGACTACACGATGGGTGAACTGGCCCTGCGCCGGCGCCGGATTCGTGAGCAGTTGGTTCGTGAGGGTATTTATTCGGAGAACCGCGAAAAACCGTTGCCGCGCGATTTTTTTTCAATTGTCGTGATTGCACCGGATGGCGCCGCAGGTTTGGGCGATTTTCGGAAGGAGGCTGACCGCCTTGAGCGCTTGGGTTTATGTTCGTTCACTTATCGGATCGCGGTATTCCAGGGTGTCCGGGCATCTTCGTCGCTCAGTACGGCCTTGCAGGAAGCCGGGCAATGGGCGGAGTCGTCCGGCGCAGATGCCATCGCATTGCTCCGCGGCGGCGGCGCCAGTGCGGACCTGCACTGGCTCGATGATCTGGAGATCGCACGGGCGCTCTGTCGATCTCCAGTGCCCGTCCTGATAGGCGTCGGCCACGAGCGCGACCAGACCATTCTTGATGAGCTCGCGCGCTGGGTTGGCGGAACGCCATCCAAGTTGATTCAATTTGTTGAGGCATCGATTGCGGGATCAGCGGCCCAGGCGGAAAGTGCCTTCGAAGCGATCGTTAGGGCGGCGACGCATGCTGCCCAGCGTGCGCAGTCAGTGACCGATCAGTGGCGAGCACACCTGACCGAGTCGGCGCGGTCGCGCTGTAAGTTCGCAGATCAATCGCTGGCTTATTTGCGTGGCCGGATTGGCGATGACGCACGCGATGTCATTGAGCAGGGTCGCAGGCAGGTCGATTCGGGTTGGGAAAGGATCGAATCGGGCGCGGCCTCGGCCATCCGAGTAGCGCGTCACGCGGTTGATTCCATGCAAAATCAGATCGTCCCTGACGCCTTCCGACAGGTCGATTTGGCGCGGGCGATGGCCGAGCCGGCATGGGTCGAACTCACGCGTAACGCATGGCGCCGATGGTCTGTAGCGAATACTGAGGTGAGACGTGAACTGGATCAGGTCATTGGGCTGGGGCCGCAGCGCACGCTGCAACGTGGTT
The DNA here is from genome assembly GCA_903864485.1 of uncultured bacterium. Taxonomy (GTDB): domain Bacteria; phylum Pseudomonadota; class Gammaproteobacteria; order Burkholderiales; family Burkholderiaceae_E; genus RFPW01. The sequence continues at coordinate 2,200 of CAIPGD010000119.1, forward strand.
TCGTGATTGTGCGCAGCGCCGGTCGCCCAATTCCTTCACTCGCGCATTTGTCCGACAAGTCTTTGCCGATCATGCTTTCCCTTGAATTCCGCGACGGGCAGGTCAACGTCGCGCTACCAGGAGAATCTGATGCCCCCTAACAAATACCAGGGTGATGAAATGCCGAAGCCAATTCCATCTGCGCAGCCAAAGGCGGCACAGGAGTCCGTGGAGTCCCTGGAAACTTTAGACCCCGCGAGTTTTAATGCGGCCTATGAGGTTTTGCGCCGCAATGCCGAGTTGTTGCGTGATCAGGAGGAACTTGATATTGACCGCTTGGTGCCCTTGGTGGAACAGAGCATGCAGGCCTACCGGATTTGTCGATCCCGACTCGATGCAGTGCGTCTTGCTCTCGAGTCCCGACTCGGCCCCGATGAGGGGGCCGTGGTCGCGGAGCCATCCGATTAGTGAGCGTTAAGCGCTGCGGTTTTTGTTGGTGCGGGGCTCGATAGGAGCTTTTCAATTTCGCTGATCAACTTGGCGTCGAGGGGTTCGGTCGTCGAACCAAACGCAGGGCCTGGTTTCCCATCCCGGCCAATCAGGTACTTGTGGAAATTCCAGCGCGGTGCCCCTCGGGCATCCCGAAGCTGAACGAAAAGCGGGTTGGCGTCGCGCCCGACGACGGCGGTCCGGTCGTAGACCATGAATTGAGCGCCGTACTGATCAAAGCAGGTTTTTGCAATATCAGTCCGATTGCTGTGCTCCTGATCCAAAAAGTCGCCCGACGGGAAGGCTAGAACGGTTAACCCGCGGGCTGAATATTTTTGGTGAAGCGCCTGAAGGCCTTCGTACTGCGGTGTAAAGCCGCACTTCGATGCCGTATTCACGACCAGGACGACGCGGCCAGTGTAGGCGCACAGGCTCTCAGTCTGGCCGTCCCGGAGTCGGCTGAACCGATGGTCGAGCAGAGAGGGGCACTGAGCGCTGTTGCTGATGGGCGAGGTTTGGGCGGTCCGGGTTCCGCCCGCATCGGTCGCAGCACTGGCGGGAACGGTCATTGCCATTGCCACTAGCGGTACCGCAGCCAACAGGCTCCAAACGCGAGGTCGGCGCAGCGCAAGCGGCCCAAGTTGGGCGACAGACTGAGATGGCGAACTTAAAATGTCGTCGTTCATCGAGAGGTTCTCGCGTTGAGTGTTGGTCTAGCGTCGGTGAAAGTATGCGCCTGCCATCCGAATTTTGTTTCTATCGTCTATCCTAGTACGACCCATTTTTGGAGAATTTTTATGACGACCGCCGCCAGCGAAAAACTGATGACCGATGTCAAAGTGGTGCTAACTGATGCCGAAAATCTTCTGAATCGTGCCGCTGAAGCGTCCGGCGAGCAAGCCGCCGATCTGCG
>CAIPGD010000120.1 GCA_903864485.1 uncultured bacterium
GCAACAAAGATCGCTGTCATGAGGCCAGCGAATTGGCCTAACTTATGAGAAGACAAAAAATTCACGCGCAGACAATTGAGTCATTCGAGGAGACCGTGGGCGGTACTTTAGCGGATCTCAGACTTGTTCTCAGTTCATTCCGACGGTTGGGACCGTTCGGCAACACCAACATTGCCCGCATTTCGTGACGACTGATTGGGACTGATTGAGAGTGATTACGAAGGATTCCGGGATTCAAGCAGTTCCCAACGGGTCATCAGCGTCGAAATCGACTGCTCAAGGGCGTTCAGACGCCTGCTAATGGAGTGGAATTCGTCGGACTTTGCAGCGTGAAAGACAGGGTCAGAAAGCCGTTCGGTCAGACTCGAACGCTCGGACTCAAGTGCGGCAATCTGGTCGGGTAACTGGTCGAGTTCGCGTTGCTCAGCGCGACTCAGGCGGATCGAAGATTGCTCGCTGGCCTTCTTGGGCTCTCGTTTAGCGATCTGCGGGGCAGGTCGGTCCGTCTGGACTGCGCTTCGGTTCGCGCTGGCCCGCCATTGGGCCCAATCCGACCAGCCGCCCACGTGTTCGCTCCAACGCCCATCTCCGTCCGCGACAATCACCTGGGTGACCACCGTGTCGAGGAAAGATCGGTCGTGGGAGACCAACAATACGGTACCGGGATAGTCCATGAGCAGTTGCTCCAGGAGGTCCAGCGTTTCGATATCGAGATCATTGGTGGGTTCGTCAAGAACCAGCACGTTGGCTGGTCGGGCGAACAAACGGGCCAGTAGCAGGCGATTGCGTTCGCCGCCTGAGAGCGATTTCACCGGGGATCGCACTCGGGCCGGCGCAAAGAGAAAGTCGCCCAGGTAGGAAATGACATGCTGCCGCTGGCCGCCAATCTCGACGAAGTCAGAGCCTGGCGAAATGACATCGACCAGGGCCGCTTCCGGATCCAGCTGTGCCCGGAACTGATCGAAATAGGCGACCTGAAGCTGAGTCCCCTGAATCACGGTGCCGGAGTCGGGTTCGATTTCGCCCAGGATGAGACGTAGCAAGGTCGTCTTTCCGGCGCCGTTGGGCCCGATCAGACCGATCCGATCGCCACGCATGACGCGGCACGAAAAGTCGCGGACCACGACCTTGGGTTGGCCGTCGGCTCCGGGCCAGCTCCGGGTGACGTGTTCGAGCTCGGCCACACGCTTGCCGCTCCGGTCGCCGGCGTCCACCCGTAACTCGACTTCGCCCTGCCGTTCACGACGGGACGCGCGTTCGGAACGCAGTTGCTCGAGTCGAGCAATCCGACCAACCGAGCGAGTGCGCCGCGCTTCGACGCCCTTGCGGATCCAGATTTCTTCCTGCGCCAGGAGTTTGTCGGCGCGGGCATTGGCCAACGCTTCCTCGTGCAACATTTGTTCTTTGCGCTCGAGATAGGTCTGCCAACGCCCCGGAAAGCTGACGAGATGTCCTCGATCGAGTTCAACGATGCGGGTGGCGACCCGCTCGAGAAAGCGACGATCGTGTGTGATGAAGAGGAGCGCGCCGCCGGGTCTCAGAAGCGGTGGTCCGCCGGCGCTGCTGGGGCTATTGCTGCTGCTGCCGCTGGAATCCGTTCCGTCCGCGCTGGCGGTTCCGCTTTCTCCGGGCGCAAGCAACGACTCAAGCCACTCGATAGAGGCAATATCGAGGTGGTTTGTGGGTTCATCGAGCAAGAGGACATCTGGCTCTGTGGCGAGTGCCTGGGCGAGTGCGACGCGCTTTTTTTGGCCGCCCGAGAGGCTGCTGATTCGCAGGTTGGGATCGAGCCCGAATCGATCGATCGCGCGCTCTGCTGTGGCGTGCAGTCGCCAGCCGTCCGAGGCCTCAAGCTCGGTCTGCAGTGTCTGCATGCGTTCGAGTAGTGCCTCCTGGTCTTTGGCGTCCGGGTCGGCAAGCGCGTCGGAGACCTCGTGCCACTCCCGCAGGGCAGAGGCTGCGGCCCCTAGCCCCGATACAACCGCTTCAAAAACCGTGTGTTCGGGGTCGAGCGGGGGCTCCTGAGCCACATAAGCCACTTTGAGTCCCGGTTGTGTCCAGGCCTCGCCGTCGTCCAGTCCCCCCATGCCGGCGAGGGCCCGAAGGAGTGATGATTTGCCGCTGCCGTTTCGACCGATCAACGCCACCCTTTCGCCCGGGTCAATCTGAAGGTCGGCCCGGTCAAGGAGTGCAAAATGGCCAAAGGCCAGCGAGGCAGAGCGGAGTTGGAGTAGCGGCATGGCGCGATGTTACTCGGCAAGGACTTTCGGCGGCACCCATGTGCAGTACTCAGTTCGAAAACATGGAAACCAATAGCGCATCGGCGACGCGACCAGTGATTCCTTTAGGGTCGAGTTCCGGGTTGTATTCGGACATTTCGGCGCCCAGAAATCCTGGGGTCATGGCGATCCCAGCCAAGGCTTTGATCAGCGCCTGGGGCTCCAAGCCGTGGGGGGCGGGTGAGCCGACCCCAGGGGCATCCAACGGGTCAAGGACATCCAGGTCGATGGAAATTCCCCAGCCGCCCGGAGCGCCCGACGCGATTTCTATTGCTTCGCGAAGGGTGGCGACAAGACCTTTCGCGTCGATTTCTGGCATTTGAATGATTCGTACGCCCAAGCCCGCCAACAGTGCAGATTCTTCGACTTCAAAACTGCGAACGCCGACAAGGCAAAGGTGTCGCGGATCGATACAGGCGCTCTGGCCAGCCCTGACGAGTCGGGCGTCGCCATGGCCCAGAAGGACTGCCAGCGGCATGCCATGAATCATCCCGCTTGGGGTCGTGGCGGGCGTATGGGCGTCAAGGTGGGCGTCGAGCCAGACCAGGCCGACGGCGCCTTGTTGGGCAACGGCCTGGGCGGCACCCTTCCAGGTTCCGATGGCGCAGCTGTGGTCGCCTCCAAGCACCAGAGGTTGGTAGCCCCGGCGGATGCATTCGGCAACCGTTGCCGCGAGGCGCTCTGCGTGATCTCGGATCGTCGCGGTGGCGGATATGGAACCCGAACTAC
>CAIPGD010000121.1 GCA_903864485.1 uncultured bacterium
GGCAGCGCCGGTGAGAACGGCGATCCCGCCGGCGTAGGGGTGCGAGGTCAAATTTGCGGTCGTCACAGTGTCGGCCTCAGATCAGTTTGACGAGTTGTTTGCCGAAATTGCGGCCATTCAAGAGGCCAATAAATGCCTCTGGCGCGTGGGCGATCCCATCGGCTACGGTTTCACGGTACTTGAGGCGTCCGCTGGCAACACCTTCACCAAGTTCATGCAGAGCTTGCGGCCAGACCTCCATGTGCTCGCTGACAATGAAGCCCTCGATTCGCAGTCGCTCGGTCAGGATCAAGCGGGGGTTGGTCAGCGGGATCGGTTCGCCGTTATAGCCAGAGATCATTCCGCAAACCGCTACCCGGCCGAATGCGTTCATGCGCGAGAGCACGGCGTCCATCACGCGTCCGCCGACGTTCTCGAAAAGGCAATCGACCCCTTCAGGCGTCGCTGCCTTTAGCGCCTGGTAGAGCCCGGCCGCATCCGCATGGGCCTTGTAATCAATACAGGCGTCAAAACCAAGTTCATTCACGACATAGGCACACTTGTCAGGGCCGCCCGCGATACCGACTGCTCGAGCCCCATGGTGCTTGGCGAGCTGGCCGACCGTACTTCCGACTGCACCGCTGGCGGCCGTGACCACGACGGTCTGGCCAGGCTTGGGTTCGCAGATTTTTAAAAGACCATACCAGGCCGTGACACCGGGCATTCCGACGGTGCCGAGGTAGGCCGCGAGCGGAACATGGCTGGTATCGACCTTCCGCACTGCCCCGGGTTGGTTCGCATCGACCACGCTGAACTGTTGCCATCCGCCCATGCCAACGACCGAATCACCAACGGCGTACTTTGCATGGCGGGTTGCGACGATTTCGCCAACCGTGCCACCAATCATGACGGCATTGATCGCCTGCGGCGCTGCGTAGTTTTTGCCGTCATTCATACGACCGCGCATGTAGGGGTCGAGGCTGAGGTAATGATGGCGCACCAGAACCTGGCCCTCGCTGAGTTCTGGGATGGGCTCCTCGCGCAGCGCGAAATTGTCAGGGGTGACGGCGCCGGTTGGACGGCTGGCAAGAACGATCTGGGTATTCAGATGGGTATTCGCTTGGGTGTGCGTGAGGCTCACAGAAATGTCTCCGAATTTTTTAGGCGCAACAAGAAACGTTCACAACGGGCCAATTGTTCCAGACTTACGAATTCATCGGCCTGATGTGCTTGAGAAATGTCCCCGGGTCCGCACACTACGGTGTCAATCCCGGCGCGTTGAAATAGACCAGCCTCCGTGCCAAACGCGACCACGGTCGTCGCCTCGGTCTCGGCCAGGTATTGGGCAAGACGGACGGCCGCACGGTCAGGGGTGGTTAAGAACGACGGGCAGGAGGCAAAATTTTCAAAACTGAAGCCGGCAGTGGGCTCAATGGATTTCATTGCCGGCTCGAGTTCGGCTGCCCGATCGAGGACTTGGCGCTGCATGGCCACATCATCGGTCCCCGGAAGATTTCGGAATTCATAATGAATCCGGCAGTCCTCAGGCACTACATTGTCGGCAATACCACCCGCGATAACCGCTACGGCTGCCGTACTGTGGGGTACGTCGTAATCCCGATTAAATGGCCCTTCTGCGCGCCAGCGATCCGCCATATCGGCGATGTGCGCGACCAGAC
>CAIPGD010000122.1 GCA_903864485.1 uncultured bacterium
GCTACGGAGTATTGCCGTTATTCCAAAGGATATTACGGCACCTGTTGAGGCGAGGATGGACCTGCACCGAATAAGGTCAGCGGTAACTCTGCGCTGATCTTGCCCGAACACCTCTACCTCCCCCAACAAGCCTGGATTTTGCCTTATCGCGCTACCGGCGATAAGAAACCCCAAGCCCTGTAGACTGTGTGATCTTTTGGAGGTGCGGCAATGTCTGACGAAGCCTTAGCAGCCGTTTTCATCATTGTCGGTGTCTTCTTTGCTTTCTGGCTCTACATCCTGCTGCCAGCAAACATGGCGGCGGCGCGAGGGCGAAGCGCCTTTGGCTGGGTCCTGCTGAGTTTGTTGTTCTCGCCGATCCTTGCCTGCCTGCTGCTAATGCTTCTTGGAAACAATCCCAACAGCAGAAGGTAATGCAGACAGACTTGGACGTTCGGGGTCATGTGGCTCAGGTGAAGCGCTAACCCTGCAAGGGATCGCCCGTGCTGTAATGCAGGATGATCGTTATGACCGCGGCCTTGAAAGCTGCGGCACCCTCGACAGGAAGATCGACCGGACGCGGTGCTTCCGCCTCGACCCAGTCGCAAAGGCCGCCCAGCGTGCGGTCTGCCGCAATGATCGCACCCACGCTGGCGCAGAGCGCATCAAAGGCAGCATCTCGTTCAGCGCCCTGCAAGACCGCTTCGATCTCTGCCCTGTGCTGATAGTGGTAGCGCAGAGGCGACATCGTCACCTCGGGATCACCTGGTTCACCGTCACGTAGGATCAGCAGGCCATCGATGGGCACGCGCTCGGGCAGGACGTCACCGCGCAGGGCGGTGGCGGGTAGCGCCGAAAGACGCGTGTGCAGCGCGACGAGGATGGTCTCGCGAAGGGTGCGCACGGGTAATGCTCAATTTCCGAGACGCATTTGTTGGATTGCCAAGAGCTCTACTTCCCGCCAAGTTTGGGTCATGCGTGTATCCGATATGATGAAGCCCGATGGGCGAGTTTTCTTAAAAAGCGAATGGGGCCAGATTAGTGATGAGTGGCCCTGTGTGTCTTTTACCAAGCGTTCTGTAGGAGATCGCCTGAGGCGCGAGTTTGTTTCAGGGCGAGACATTCTTATCTATGTTGGCACGACCAACACGGAGATGACGCGCCAGACCGAACACCGCAGCCGCCTTATTTCGGCGGTAACAATTGAGCCTAACCAGATTCTTCAGACGCGTAAGATCGTACCTCCACACGCGTGGGCGAAGTCGAATGCCCAATGGGGTGATCGTTGGCCACACTCTATGGCCGTCTTGGCGGCAGCCAATATAGTTGGCCCACCCTATCCCGCAGCTCGCGACATAATCCCTATTGCCTACCGGTCCTTTGGTGAAGTCGCCAATCGGGGCGGCGTCGTGGAAGCGTTGGGCGACGAACGAAAAGCCGTAATGGGCCTAGAGCTTGAACCCCTAACCCTAAATCTTCGCGAAGACGTTCTAAATTATCTTGGGTTGCGCGGAGCATTTTCTGTGGAAATTGACCAATCCGTAAAGCAAGAAGCATACAGAATGGCACAGTTAATCATCGACCGCGTCAAGCGTGGTGGAGAAGTTGGCGTGAAGGTCAACCCCCTGAGATCGTCGCCGAATCTCTCCGACTTAAACGCTCTTCTTGTTCAAAAATGGTCTGAACAAGCCGGACGATGTGCTCTGTGTGGTGGTGCTTTGACCGCCAAGGGTGGAAACAAGATGCTACAGCCCTCTGCAGATCGAACTGACAGCGGCAATGGAGCATACGACGATGCCAATGTTGCGATTACGCACCTCGCCTGCAATCTCGCAAAAAACAGTTATGGTGTGGATGACTTCGAAGACTGGCTCTCAGTTTTGCGAGGTGTAGACCTCGGTTCTGCGCCTTAAAGCCATCGGATGATTTGCCATGGCCGCTATGCCGTACGTCTCTACACCCAGCTCGTCACAATGAACCCCGGTAAACCGTCCACCGCCCGTGCCGCATCCCGCGCCAGATCCAGCCGCTTTGACAGCTTCACTTGTGGAAGCAGCAGGAAGATCGTCGCGCTGACGAGGCCGCGGCCAGTTTTCGACCGTGACGCCACGGCGCGACCCTTGGTGTTCAGCCGCCCCTCGGCCACCAGCAAGCTCGGACCCCTGCGGCGATAGATGAACCGCAGGCGTAGGCCGCTGCGGCGTTCCCATTCATTGGGGGTGATCCGACCACCTCGTGTGGATTTGCCCGCCGCGGGTGTGGGGATTGCCAGCCAAAAGCCATTCTTCGACCGGATCAATGGGCCGCTGTCGTGCGCGCCAATAATTACCGGCGCCTTGGACCAAACCAGTGCTGCCGCGTTCAGGCTGGATTTGCCCTTGGGATATTGCTCCAACCGGATGGAGCCTGCCAGACGTGTACCAAGCCCTGCGCCGGTGATCTGCCCGCGCCAATTGGCTTTGAGGCTAAGGGCAGCGCCCCGAAGGGCGTCGAATACCGCCTTTTCGCCGGCGAGGACCTCGGCCTGCATGGCGGCTGCGATGCTGCCGGTGATGTCTAGGCGGAGTTTCACGCGGGTGTAGCTTCGATGGTCCAGATCAAGCGATCCCGATCGCGGATCGGCTCTCCTTGGATGAGGAAGGTTTCGTCCTCAAAGAGGATTTGCTCATGGCGGCAGGGTGCGGGAAGTTCTGACACGCGCACGTCAAACCGGAAGGTTTCGGACACCAGACGCGCGGCCCCGAACTCGGTCACGGCATCATTGCGCCGCGGGATGATGCGGATGCGGGTGAACTGCCCGTCGCTGTCACGATGCCACGCCTCATGGGCGAGGTTCGCATCAGCGAAGAGCAGATCAATTGCCAAGGCAAAGGCCGTCATTCTGACCTGCCTCAGTTCGAGCTGAAGATCCGGATCGCAAGGCGGGGCCGCTTGTTTACTGGCAGGATCGAGGCTTCCGTCATAAGGTCAATCCAGCGGCCTTTGGCATCCATCATTTGGCGCGCGTAAAGTGGCAGCCCGATGGTGTTGGCAGTTTCCAGCAAGTTTGCCGGTCCGCCGTAGGTGGTAAAGGTGTCAAAGGTGCCAAGCGGGAAAGCAATCCCTTCGCCTGCGGGGATCAGCCGCTCTGAGGTGCCGCTCGAGAGGGTGACCGAGCCGTTGTATTCCTCAAAGAGTATGCCCGCAAAGGGGAAGGCGCGGCGCATATCCTCGCGCAGCGGCTGACCGCCGGTCGCGGAGAAGAACTTGTAGGCCTCTTCGGTCTTGGGGTGGCTGATCAGCTTGTCGAAGAACTCCGAACTGACCAGCGCATGGGCGGTGGTCATGGTCTCGCCCAGAAGGCTGTCCTCGATCCCGCGCAGGACGGTCCGGACCTTGCCCTGAACGTTGGTGCCTGCGGTTGCAAACACAAAGTCGACCGAGATTTGCTCGATACCGAATTCGGTGAAGTAGTTGTAGAGCGTGGTACCCGCACCGTCCTTTACGATGCCGCGCAACGCATTCATCTCCATGTATTCGCGGGTCTGGGCGTGCTTGCGGCGCATGAGTGTCAGTTTGCGGTTCATCACCTCGACCAGTGGGTCTGCCGCGTCTGACAGGCCAAGTGCTGGCGTGCCTTGGATGTCGGCCGGTAGGATCACGTCATCATGGGGGATCCAGGGCAGGGCGAAGCTGCGCATCGAGCGCGCCTCGCGATTGCCCACCGTGGCGGGTGCCCCCAGGGGCACCGAGGGCAGGAGGCTCAGGACGCCGGCGCGTTGTTCGATCACGATCGAGCGCTGGGTCACCCCTTCAAAGCGAAAGAGGCCGATCTGGCCTAGGCGGGTGTAGAAGTTGGGCAGGATGTTGATGGCCTGCGTCATCTCGGCGAGCGAATAGCCGCCCGCGTCGAACGGGTTGCGGGTGATGGTCATGGGAAACTCCAGGGGAAAGGGTGCGAGTTGCGAGGTGCGCGCTGTGTCTGGGGCGAGATCAGGCGGTGTCGCGCGGTACGATGCCGAGTGTGGTCAGCTGGGCGTGCTTGGCGGCCGTTTTGGTGGCGTCATCGACGCTGGCATCAAAAACCAAAGCCGCTTTCGACACGATGGCGGGGCCACGCACGATCACCACGCCGATGCCATCTGCACCGCTGGCATTAACCGCTTGCAGCAGAATGCCAGCCGCGCTCTGCGCGCCATCTGTGCCGCTGGCCGTGCTGAGTTTGAGCTTGCCGCTTGCGGTGATGCGGCCAAGCACAGCACCAACGGGATAGTTTGTCCCGGCCAGAAGGGTGACAGTTTCTCGGGTGAAGTTGGGGTTCAGTTCGTATTTGAGAACATCGCCCATGGTGGCGGGCTGTCGCAAGACGGTCATCTTGGGGATCCTTCTCGGGTATGAGGCAAAAAGAAATCCCCTGCCGGGGAGGAGCGGCAGGGGATCAGTTGGGCGCGAAGGGGAGGGAGATCAGACCTTTGCGCCGGCGGCAGCTTTTCTCGCGGCAGCCACAATCGGGCTGTCCGCAGACTTCGGGAGGATGGGAGAGGGTGGTGCTGCCACGATATCTCGCGCATCGGCGGCTGCGGCTGCGCGCTGAAGGACGAGTTTGCGCAAAGCTTCTGGAACAGTGCCTTCGCGCAGCGCTTTTGCGGAATCAATCGCGATGCCAAGGCGGCCGGCCTGTGCGGCGATCTCGGCAATCTCTGCAGCTGCTTCGCGCAGATGTGCCGATAGGTCTGCCAGGTTGCTTGGTGTTGAAGCAGCGGCAACGGGCGGCTGAGATACGGCCGAGGGGGAGGCCGAAGGAGCCGGGTGTTCATCAGCTAAATCGGTTTCACCATTCTTGATGTCCGTCAGCTCGGTGTCGGTATCCTGCGCGCTGTCCGCGGGGTCGTTCTTGGTGGCCATGACTGCCTCCTGTCTGGATTTTGGATGAGATGCGCGCCCTGCGCGCACGGGTGAGAGCATCGGCGCCGCGCCGAGCATCTGCCCAAAGCCGGCAAAGCCTTGCGCCAGATCTGTGACCTCGTCCGCAAGGCCCGCAACCACGGCATCGGCGCCGCGAAAGGTGGCAGCTTCGGTGGCCATTGCCGCCGCCTGGCTCAGCCGAGTGCCCCGCCCTGCGGCGACGGTTTGCGTGAACAAAACCCGCAAGGCATCGATCTCGCGCTGGATGTCATCACGGACGGGTGCTGGCAGCGGCTCATAGGGGTTGGCATCGACCTTATGCTGGCCTGAATGCATCAACGTGATGCGCACGCCGTCCTGATCAAGCTGACCGCTGAGATCGGCATGCATCACCACGACCCCGATGCTGCCGACAGCACCCGTGCGCGGCAGGAGGATCCGGTCGGCTTGAGAGGCTAGGGCGTAGCCCGCTGAGAAGGCGTGTTCCGCAACAAAGGCCCAGACCGGCTTGTCGCGGCGCAGCGCACGGATCTGGTCTGCGAGATCAAAAACGCCTGCGACCTCGCCGCCAAAGCTGTCGATCTCAAGGGCTACGCCGCGAACGTTGGGATCGCGCGCCACCGCATCGATCTGTGCGCCGATCCCCTCATAGCTGGTCTGGCCGGAGGATTGTCCGATCCAGCCACCACGGTGGATAAGCACCCCGGCGATCTCGATCACGGCGATCCCGTCCACGACCGGGTAGGGCGTCTCCCCAAACTGGTCCAGGCTGCCAGCCAATCCGCCAGTCAAAAGGCTGGTGCGCGCGCGCATATGCGCAGACCCGTCGAGCGCCTCGGCGTTATCAGACAGTTCCACCCGACGTCCAAGAATGCGTGACCCGAGCCCTGACAGAAACGCCATGGCCTTGGAAGGTTCGACAAGCAGCGGCGTGTTAAAGGCGCGTGCGGCAATTCGAGCATGCAGCATCAAGGTTGGCCCTCCATAGGGTTCGGACTGTCTGCTGGGTCTGAGGGCAGATCTGTCTGAGCCATATCTGCGCCTTGCATGGCTTGGACGCCTTGCGCGGGTGATCCGGGCCGTCGGAAATCCAGGCCCAGAGCGCGCTCGCGGGCGCGTTCTGCGGCAATTTCGCGGTCGACCTGTTCTGCGTCATAGCCGCGCTCGGCAATGGCTTGGGTGCGCGATTTTAACCCCGCCTCAATCTGGGCTATTTCTGCATTGGCGTCTTTGAGCGGATCGACCCAGTCCCACTTTGTGGGAAGCCAGTCGGCGGCGAGCATCCGCGGCCGTTCAGCCTCGTAGCCCGGCAAGGATAGGGTGTCTGACAACACCGCAAGATCCAGCCAAAGGGCGTAGACCGGACGGCAAAGCTGGTAGACCATGACCGAATGCTGCCATGCGGACACGCGACGGCGGAATTCGATGAGGGCCAGGCGCGAATTCGAGAAGTTGCCCTTGACCATATCATTGGCGAGATAGGGATAGGGGATGCCAAGTGCTGCCGAGATTTGCAAAAGCGTGCGGTACTGGAAGGGCTCATAGGTGACCCCGCTGTCCGCAGGTTGGCCTACGGTCACATCCTCTCCCGGATCGAGCCGCACGATCTGCCCCGGGCTGATCTCGACGCCCGCAGGCATCTCCTCGTCCTCAAGCGGTGCGAGCGGGTTTTCTGGCGCAGGCGAGGTGACAAACATCGCATACATCGCGGCGACCTTTTTGCGGTCCAACTCGGCATCGTCATACTGATCGAGCAAGAAGAGCTTCACGATCGCGGGGGCAAGTTTTGAGACGCCGCGCAGTTGGCCTCCTTCGACCGGGTCGATCACATGGATGACCTCCGTGGCCGGCACGCGCACGATCTCACCCGAAAGCCCGGGATCGGTGCTATCGCCCGGATGGCGGCGCAGGAAGTGATAGGCCACACGCCGTCCGATCCGGTCAAACTCGATGCCCTGCCGGATCGCGTTGCCATTCCGCGCCACACCTGTTTCATGCAGCGGCAGCATTTCCGAGGGCAGCATTTGGAGTTGCAGCGGTACGCTAAGCCCGTCCTCCACCCGCCGCGGACGGATCCTGACAAAGACCTCGCCTGCGATGAACACTTCCCGCGCGGCGCGACGCTGCAGGCCATAGAAATCCGTCAGCCCCTCGGCATCCGCCTCGTCCGTCCAGGCGAGCCAAAGCCGCTGCAGCTCTTCCTTTTGTGCCGCATCAACCAGTTTTGAGATCGGTTTGATCCCGTCGCCCACCGTATTTGCGGCCCAACTTTCGACCGCATTCACGGCATAGCCGTTGTTGCGCACCAGCCAGCGCGCCCGGGCGGTGATGTCGGGCCCGGATCCTGCAATCAGCGAATTCACATGGGCCCGTGTCGCCTGGAACCCGCGCATTCGGCGGTGGTGCTGGCCGGCATCGAACCCGCCGATGAAGGCGCCAAGGCGTTGTCGCCAGTTCATCACAGGTCCTTCACGGCATGAGGACGCAGGATCCGCCCGGCACCGCTCGCAAGCTTAGCCATCCGCCGTTCAACATCGCCGATGGCAGCGGCGAGTTCAGCATCGCTGCCGTAGTTGACGGTCTTGCCATCGTAACTGACTGACCGCGTGCCGCTGTAGCGCGCGGCCAGAAGTGCAGTATGGCGGAGTCTCAGCTCGTCGAGGGTCATTCATATCTCTTGTTTTGCACACTATCAGTGTGTATGGTCCGTATGTGTCTGGAGGACCCTATGTCGCAAACCACTTCTGAAAAGCAGCGCACGAACGTCACCCTGTCGGCGGCCAATCTGGTTGCCGCACGCCAGTTGGGTCTCAATGTTTCGGCTATCAGTGATGCCGCGGTCGCCGAGGCCGTTCGCAAGGCGAAAGCAGAAGCTTGGGCCAAAGAGAACGCAGGCGCGATTGCAGAGCGCCGGGCGTGGATCGAGGCCAATGGAACTCCCTTGGGCGAGCTTCAGGTTTTGCAGATCCGATAATGGCCCAGTTCAAGGTTTATCATATCGGCGGCGGCTTACTGGTGCTCGATCTGCAAACGGATTTGATCGAGACAGGTACGCGTGTGGTGGCACCGCTTGTGGCCGTCGCGTCAGGACCAAAGCCCATTGGGCGCTTGGAACCTACCTTTAAAATTGAAGGTGCAGCCTACGTTCTGCACACGGCAGAGATGGCGGCAATTCCGTCTGCGCTGCTTAAGGCCGAGCCCGTCGCTGATCTGTCCGCCTCGGATTATGAAATCCGCGGCGCCCTTGATATGGTCTTCTCCGGCTTTTGATCATTCCATGTATCTTGGCGTGCTGATCTTCCAGCCACGCCGCCTGGGGGCGGTGATGCGCCCAGCCTCAGGCGCTGTCGATTTCTCGGGCTCGGCGCTCTGCGTGATGGCCGCCGTTTCCACGCCGGCCTGCTTTTCCAGCTGCCGCCACATGCGTTCGTCGAACCGATCGGCCCCAAGGATCCAGGCCGCGGCACGGGCATAGACCCGGGTATCGAGGGCCTCGTTGCGCTCGCGCATCTTCTGCCATTCCTGCCGGGAATAGCCGCGCCGGTCGCGGATGGTGACCAGCTGCTCGGCCACCAGTTGCTTGATCCATTCGCTGTCCGCCCAGTCGGGCAGGTGAATGCTGCCGGCGGGATGCGCCACACCTTGTGCGCGATCCTCGTCCGACGGTCGCTCCAGTCGCAGATACCGATAGGTCTCGGCCTTGAAGGTGGCTGTGGCCACACTCCAGAGCCGGGCCCCGCGCTTGAGTTTGCGCCCATTCACCGTGGCATCGACGAAGGTTGGCCCCGAAACTGGCGTGGCGCGGTTGAACCCTTCCAAACCCTTCACGGGTGCGACTTGCGTTATCCCCTGCGCCCGCGCCCAGGCATAAACCGCTGCCGTCTCATAGCCCGTGTCGACCGCGAGCTTCGCCAGCGTCATGATCGCGCCGTGTTCATGCGCCCAAGTCTGGCTTAGCAGAGCCGTCAACCTGTCCCAACAGGCCGGATCGTCCGGCCCACCCAGGATCACAATGTGATCGACAAGCCAACTTTCCAAGCCCCGCCCCCAGGCCCAGACATCGACCTCGATCCGGTCCTTTTGCACATCGGCCCCCGCCGTGAGGAACAGACCGCCTGCGGGGACCTGTGCGCGGAACGTCTCACGCCGATCTGCCAGCCGCTGCCATTCGGGTGCGTCGCCGCTTTCAACCCAGGTCTCGCCCAAGAGTGTGTTGCGCGCCGCCCGCAACATCTCCTCTGAGCCTTGGGCTGCCAGCCAATCCCGCGCGATTTGCTCCCAGCTTTTCCAGCCAATCGGTGAGTAGAGTGCTGAGAGGTGGAACCCGATCGCATTCGGATCGGCGCTGATCGCCGTTACACGCCATTCCCCCTGCGCGAGCATCTGCGTCTTGTGATGCTCTGCGATGGGGCGCTCGCAGCCTGCGCAGTGATAGGCTGCTGTTTCGGGTTGCCCCTTCGCCCAGCGTAGGCGCTCGAACTGCAGCCATTGGTGATGACCACAATGCGGGCAGGGCACGAAGTAGCGCCGCTGGTCACTGGCCTCGAACTCGCGCTCGATCCGGCTTAGCCCCCGGATGGTCGGTGTCGAGACCATGAACACCTTGCGGCGATGCGCGAAAGTGGTGGTGCGTGCCTCTGCCAGCGTGACCGGATCGCCTTCCTCGTCCGCTGAAGCTGGATAAGCGTCCACTTCGTCGAGAAACACATATCGCGCAGGCATCGACCGCAGGCCGGTCGCAGAATTGGCTCCCGTCAGAACCAGGATGCCGCCCGGAAATTCCTTGGACAGCATCGAATTGCCGGCGTCGCGCGAGCGGGCAGGTTGCACGCGCTCTTTCAGCGCCGGGCTATCCTCAATCAGGGGATCGATCCTGCCCCGCGAAGTCCGCTTGGCCATTTCCACCGTCGGCAGAACTGCCAGCATCGGACCGGGTGCGTGATGGATGACAAAGCCGATCCAGTTGTTGCCCGCCTCTGTCGCGCCAACCTGTGCGGCCTTCATGAACGAGATGCGCTGCGCTGGGTGGCTTGGCGAGAGCGCATCCATGACGCCGCGCAGGTAAGGTGTTCGGGCCGTGCGATATTGCCCGGGCTCAGCACTGGCCCGCGACGAAAGCTTGCGGTGCTTGTCCGCCCATTCCGACACAGTTAGATCCGGATCAGGCCGCATCCCCTGACGCCAGATGCGCAGGATGTCTTGCGCACCCTCGAAGCCGAGGTCGAGGCCTTCGGTTAAGTCACCCCCACTTAGGCTGTAATCATCGTCTCGCTCATCCAAGCGAGACCCTGAGATCGGCCAAGGCGTCGAGCTGCTGTCTGACATGGGCTTCCAGCACCCTTTGCAGGATCGCAGTCTCGATCGTCACCGCCGCACCGGATGCCTTCTCCATTTCTGCGGATAACTGGGCCGCCATGAGGGCCGCCACGCGGGTGGGCCAGGTGACCCAGACGTCACGCTCTTGGCGCGCGAGGCGAAACACGAGCGTCTCGGTGCGGGCGCGATCTACCAGCACTCCCTTCTTCTTCTGGATCGACAGCTGCCGTTCCTGCGCCTGATAGACTGTGAGCGCTGTGCGCGCTTTAAGGTAGGAGGTGCTTTCGCCGGTTCCGGAGACGGTTGGCCCCTCTTGGGCCGCACCGAACCCGCCTCTTGAGCGCATCTGCTGATCTGGATCCGTCGCAGCGTTTCGGCGCGCATCGGATGCGACCGCGTTGATCGACCCATCGGCAAACAGCACCAGCCGGCCGTTGTTGCGTGCTTTTTGCACGGCCCCGCGCGAGAGGCCCGCGTGGATGGCATAGGCGCGTTCGGACATACCTTCCATGTGGCTTAGCCTGTCATCAACATATTGGTAATAAACACAAATATGAATTTATTGAGTTGATTACACTCCGCGGTAGAGCGATTCTTGGGTCCAAGAAACGGGTGCTTCGCACCCCCTCAGCCTAGGATTGGAGACCACCATGCGCGCGCAAGAAAAGATGGGTCACAGCTTGATGAGCGATGGCTGGCAGAACCACACCAGCCCCGCGCAAGAGCGGGTGAACTGGGTGATGCAAGAGGTGATGTCTGGCCGCATGAGCCACGACCGCGGGAGGGTCGAGATGGCCCGCGCCCACGAGATGATGCGCGAAGAGACCCGCGCCAGAACCACCCACCCCGAGCACAGTTGGGAGGCGTGAAGATGAGCACGCGCGCCCAGATCGCTATTCAGACCGGACCGGAGCAATGGGCACATGTC
Organism: uncultured bacterium; assembly: GCA_903864485.1. Lineage (GTDB taxonomy): Bacteria > Pseudomonadota > Gammaproteobacteria > Burkholderiales > Burkholderiaceae_E > RFPW01. Next base: position 11,108 of record CAIPGD010000122.1, read on the forward strand.
TATGTCCATTACGACGGTTACCCGTCGTACATGCTGCCCGCGCTGGCGCCGTGGGCGCCCGAGGACATCCTCGCCGCCCGCGAAATCCGGCAGGTCCGGGCTGACGTGCTCGACTGCTTCGATCCGCCCCGAGCGCCTCGCACCCTGCCGTGCCCAACTTGCGAACTGTCCCATCTCTACGTCTGGCAGGATTGCAAATGGGTCCATGCAACGGCTTCGGGCGGTTGATGATAAAGCAATGATATTGCTCATATTTTACTACGATAATCGGCGCTGCAGAGTGAATGTCATCGCACCAAAACGATGCAACTCACCTGAAAGGCCCAAGCCATGACCAACCCGACGGCCACCCTGATCGCCGATTTCCGCACCGCCGCTGAAGAGATCGAAGCCCGCCTCACGCCCAGCGCTTGCGCCACGATCGCCTCGCACAACTGGATCGTCATCGACGACTTCGGACCCCTGACCTTCACGCTTGCGCCTGAAGGCACGAAACACCGCGCCACCTGCACGGGCCATGGCCGCGCGCATGAGGTGAACCGCTTCACGAAAGCAGATGCCGAGCACCTCGCCCGCGCCTGCAACGCCCGCGCTGCCTTCTGGGCAGACGCCGCGCGCGACGAGGCCGCCACGCTCCGCCGTCACATAGCCACGCTCGAAGCTCTCAGCGCCGCCTGAGCCCCAACCGGCGGGGCCGAGCGCCCCGCCCGCGCCCATCACGAGGATCCCGACCATGACCACGCACGCCATCCTGCCCAGCCGCAACGAGGATTACGGCTTCTTCCGCAGCCTGACTGTCTGCCCAGAGCGCGACCGCCGCAGCGCGCAGGTCTGGACACTCGCCTCGCGCATGATCGCAGAATCCATGCACGCTGACAGCGAAGACGAGATGATCGGTATCCGCGACTTCCTCGACAGCAACATGGGCCGCCACTTCGCCGACGATGTCGTCGGCAACATGACCGGCTGCAACATCGGGCTCGAGGCGGCGGTCAACTCCGCGATCCGCCGCTGGCAGGACTGGCGCATTGACCGCAAGACCGAGCGCGAGCACGGCATCCCCGCGGGGCTGCCGTACCTGACCGGCTGGGTGCAGCATTTTGCGGTGACGGCCGCGATGGCTGAGAGCGACTGACCCATCCCCGACATTCCCATCACGACAGGAGGCCCAGATGCCAAAGCTCACCGATACGCAGTCCATCATCCTCAGCCGCGCCGCCACCCGCCCCTACAATATTGCGATGCCGCTACCCGAAGGATTGGCTGGTGCCGCCGCGAAGATGGTGGTGGCCAAAATGATCGAACGCGGCTGGCTCGAAGAGGTCGAGGCCAACCTGCGCAAGAGTGAGCCGCTCTGGCGCGAGACCGGTGACGGTCATGGCACCACGCTGATTGCCACCGAGGCCGGACTTGCAGCGGTCGGCATTGAACCGGTTGTAGCAAGTGCGGTGGCCAATTTGCGCAAGGCGGCGCAGGCTGTGGCACTGAAAGGTGCGCCTGAAGTACCCGTTGACCCTTCACCCAAAAGCACAGTCATCCGTACCGGCACCAAGCAGGCGCAGATCATTGCACTTTTGCAAAGGCCCGAAGGCGCATCCATCGGCGAGATCGTCGCCTTGACGGGCTGGGCACAACACAGCGCGCGCGGGATGATTTCTGCTGGGTTGAAGAAAAAACTGGGTCTACCCATCGCTTCAAGAAAGGTTGATGGGCGCGGGACAGTCTACAGGTTGGACGCGGCATGACCCCGTGCTCATAGCCAATAGTCAAAAAACCTGCGCAGTGCATAGCTGCGCAGCAAAGACAGGCCGGTGAAGACCGCGCTTATCGCGAGGTTATCGCTGAGGCTGACTTTGAGCCCGAACCATGGGAACACGATCCCCTGCGTCGCGACTGCAATTAAATAGCCCAATGTGACGTTGGCGCCGGCCTCTATCAGGGAAATTTTGCGCAACTGGGTCATGCTGCCAGCCTCTTTACTTTCAAAGCTTCGAAGCTCTCTCCGGTTTCTGCCAACACAGCCTCTTTGCCCGTGAACGACTGCCAGCGCTCGATGGCGACGTCGACATAGACCGGGTTCAGTTCGATCCCGAAGCAGACACGGCCCGTCGTCTCGGCGGCAATCAGGGTGGTGCCAGATCCCATGAAAGGCTCATAGATCGCTTGGCCGGGGCTGGAATTGTTCAGGATGGGTCGGCGCATGCATTCCACCGGCTTTTGCGTACCATGCACGGTGGTCGCGTCCTGATCCTTGCTTGCGATCTGCCAGAGCGTTGTCTGCTTGCGGTCGCCCGCCCAGTGCCCCTTGCCCTTGGCGCGGACTGCATACCAGCAGGGCTCATGCTGCCAGTGATAGTCTCCTCGGCTTAAAACCAGCCGGTCCTTGGCCCAGATGATCTGCGACCGGATAGCGAAGCCCGCCGCCGTCAAGCTCTCTGCGACCGTGGCCGCATGCAGTGCGCCGTGCCAGATATAGGCGACATCGCCAGGAAAGAGCGACCAGGCCTCGCGCCAGTCTGCGCGGTCGTCATTCAGCACCTTGCCGGTGCGTTTGGTCTTGGCCGCACCTGCCTGATTGCGCCAAGACGGATCGTATTCCACACCGTAAGGTGGGTCGGTCACCATCAATAACGGGCGAACATCACCCAACACCTTTCCGACTGTGTCGGCTGCTGTGCTATCGCCGCAGACAAGCCGGTGTTGCCCGAGGTGCCAAAGATCGCCAGGTTCCGACACCGGCGTAACCGGAGGTTCTGGAACATCGTTCTCTCCTTCGACCGGACCTTCATCGCCCAGCGCCTCGGGATCTCGAAGAAGAGCGTCGAGGTCGTCGTCGGAGAAGCCAAGCAAACCAAGGTCGAAATCTTCCGCCAGCAATCCCGCGATCTCGTTGCGAAGCATCGCCTCGTCCCATTCGCCCAATTCCGTCAATTTGTTGTCGGCGATCCGATAGGCGCGGCGTTCGGCTTCGTCGAGGTGGCTCAGCCGGATCACCGGCACCTCGGTCAGGCCCAGCAGGGTGGCAGCCAGCACCCGACCATGGCCGGAAATCAGCTCGCCATCGTCTGCCACCATGCACGGCACGGTCCAGCCAAACTTGGCCATGCTGGCAGCGATCTTCGCCACCTGATCATCGCCGTGCATCTTGGCATTGCCGGCATAGGGGCGCAGCCGTGCAATCGGCCAGATCTCGATCTGGCTCGGCGCGAAGACGAGGTCCATGGGGCTGTTCTCAGGTTTTTGGGGAGACAAAACAAAAGCGCCCACGAGGTCTAACCTCTGGGCGCAATTCTTCTATGATCAAGGGGTACGTCAACGGGGGCAGCTTTGTCAAATGAAAAATGCGCGCGGATTCAAAGGCTTTGCTGGTGGTGGCTTCTGCTGGCTTGCTTTGGCTCAGGTGGCTTGCGCACATTGGATCCGCTGGATTCCGCAAAAGAATCCAGCACGCCGAGATCGTGGTTCCGCAAGCCATTGATAATGAGTCGCTTTTCCCGAGATCGCCGGGCAGGTGGCTTCCGCCTGGATTCCCCGGTGAAAAAGCCATTCGCTAGCGAAATGCCGCACTGAGCCCCCCCGTATACGACTGGGGTCGGGGAGGAACCATACCAGGGGGGCAGGAGCACGAGGGTCCGAAAGAGTTTTCTCCCCGAGTGCGCAGTTTCGAAGATGCGCGGAGGCGTGCAATCACAGGCTCATTACAGGCGGTCGATCAAATCTGACAGTAACAATCGATCCAACAACATGTTCCGCATTTCGCAGCTTGTCTCTGGGACGAGAACGCAGGCGTTGCACGCCGCGCCGTTTACCAATGATCCATCGAAATGGGCCTGAGGTCCGCTCTCAGAACAGATCGGGTCGTTCGAGCAAACCTGCATCTTTTCAATCGCCGATCTCAATAATCCGACGATCTTTGGTGCCATGGCGACCAGACCGCCGAGCGATCCCTGTGCCCCAGACGACGAGGTGTAGATCAGGATGCCAAGGCGTCCGATTGTGTTCTGGGCTGTGTCCAACGGAAGCGCATAGACTCGTTCCTTTATTGACGTTGCTGGATACCCGCACTGCAAAGCGATTTCAGACATCAGACCGTGCGAAAGTGAATGCAGAAAGGTATAGGCCCCGCCGGGGAACGTCGGAGAGTTCTTAAACTTGCCAGCCCAGTCGTGATAGGCTTCACGCAGCGCAGTTATCCGTGACCTATTGAATTCTGACTGCACAATTTTCTCGACCATTGCGGCGTCGAACTGCAGAAAGATTCCTTCGCCGTTCTGCTCAATTGCGGGCAGCCAATCTGCGTCCCCAAGGCTTGCCCCTTCGACCGCCAGCAGAACTTCTTCCAAGCTGCCGTCGGATGCGACGGGCGCCGGCTCCAGCCGAGTGAACCCGTACAGGCATGTCACCTCTGTCAGGCGCTTGACCGCCACAGCGCGAGTAAGCAGCCGTTCAAGGGTGTCGCCAGTTTTCCATTCATGTTCGTGCAGCGTGGTTGCGTGAAGCCTTGAGTCGATGGAATTTGTGCCGATGGTCTGTTTGCCAGACGCCAAGATGTCAAATTCTGCAATCTTTGGAGAACTTGATGTCGGGGTGTCAGGGTTCGCCGTATTTTTCATCTCTTGAATTCTGGAAAATAAAAGATGGGGATCGAACTTGCCAAGCGCGCTTGAAAGCGCGGGACTAAAGCTAAGGACGCCTATCAGTTGGTCGACGTTCGCAAGGGCTGACAAGCTGGCAAGGTTCGCCTTAATGATATCTCCAATCGGATCTGCCCCGATTGGCATCGAAATGACATTCGCCACTTGGGGAAAGTACGCGTTGGTCGCACCGCGCACCAAGAGCTTTAAATTCTCGGTGCAACCGTTTGGATCCACCGATGTATCGCCGAGCCATGGTTGATGCCCATTGCAACCCCCAAGAATACCTTCGGCAAAAAGGTATTCGAATTCAACCCGTGCACCACAATCACACTCAATGGACAGATCCTTTGGATCTGCGCTCGTTCCGCGATCCAAGAACCACATCGCCGACCGACAGCCAGTCTGCCCTTGCCCGCGATGGACAAGACCGCGCCAGTTGATGTCCTGCATATGACCCTTCTTGCATGCGGCAACAAAACGCATCGGCGTGGCGCTTACGGTCTTGGTTCCGTCGTTGAATTTGCCGGTTGCCCATTCAAGTTCCTTCCACTGGACCATTCGGCGTCGCGATCCCCCGGTTGATGGAGCAGTGCCAGAGTCGGGGTCGCAAACAAACCACAGCGGAAAAACCAATGCGGGGACATCACGCTTCATTTTGTCGGCATCGTTCGTGGCGTAAGGCGGTTGACGCAGCGTGAGCCTGACTCCCTCTGCAAGCCTGCCGCTTTGTGTCAGGCTTCTTTCAAGCATCTCCTGGAGCCGTGGTTCAATAATGATCCTCGGTTCAATCTGTTGTCGCCACAAAGGTAGGCCGCCCACGATGATCGAACGCGAGGGAAGGTCGATCATTGCCCCTGGACCAAAGCCCATGATCATCTGACTCAGGCGAATTTCATTGTCGCTCATTCTTTTTCCTTAACTCTTAAGCGGTCGGGCATTCGGGCCACAAATATCCAGCCTTACAACTGGCTCAACATCCCGCATGGATCTCCCTGCTGTGAAAAGCTGCCTCTCAGGGTCAAGGGTTTTGGTTTGGGGATCCAGAACGTCCTGCAGAAGACTGTTCTGACCGCGCCGATTGTAGCTAAGCCGTCCCCCGTTGCCGGTCTGCGATGATGCCGTCCTGGACCACACGTCGGCAAGCGAAGCGATTTGCCGTTCAAGGTCGGCGGGTACATCGGTGAATGGAGCAGCGCGCTCCATAATATAGGAAAGCGCTTGATCATAGACCGTTTGAGGTAAGGTGAATGCCCCGGCCGCTTCGTCACCGCCATACTGGCGATCAGCATGGCGGATGATCGCTACAAGGACAGCAGCCAGAGCACGATCCAGCGCCCGGTCAGCCCAAGGGGTAACGCTTGTCGCCTCGACCCCGCGGTAGAAACTTTCGTGGAAATACCCAAATCGTTCATAGTGCGCGCGGTCGCGAGGCTTGTGAACGTTCAGGAGAGAAAGGACCAAGCCTGGTCGATTATGGTCTCGACCCACGCGACTTGTCGCCTGGATGTATTCGGCTGTTGCCTTCGGTTGGCCCATGACCACCATCAGCCCAAGCCTCGTGATATCCAGTCCGACAGAAATCATGTTCGTCGCAAGCGCGACATCGACAGCATCTTTTGATCCTGCCTTCGAATCCAGCCGCCGTTTTGATTTCGCCACATCGTCAGTGCTTTCGCGCGATGTCAGTTCTACCGGTGCAGCAATCTTGCGATTGGCGAACGGAATGTCGCCGGGGCTGATCCTTCGCCGCTCCGAGCCGTATCGCTGCGCGCGGTCGCGCACCTCGTCTTCCACGATTCGTCGAGCGCCACCAAGCTCCCGTAACGCATTGAAATAGCACATTGCCGTCATGTACGGATCGACTGAGTTTCCATCAACTGGCCCTTGCGCTTCAAATTCTGATTGCGCCGCCGCTTCAAGAGTCACAAGCGCGCGTAGGAAAACGAGTTTCGGTCCGCGCCCCAGTGCCGCCAAACCAATATACTTTCTGGCCGGATTAGCATCACTCGATGGAAGGGTTTCTGCGAAAAAGCTGTTGCGGCGGCTGATGCCAGGCGGAGGAAAGATCGCAGTTTCGCTTCGATCAAACAGTGCGCGGATCTGGGTTTGCGCTCGACGGACCGTCGCCGTCGACGCGACGATCTTGGGTCTAATTCTTGTCTCACCTTTGGTCCTCGTCGCCAAATAGTCGATCGCGGTTTCATAAAGCCCTGCAACTGTCCCCAGAGGGCCGGAAATCAGGTGAAGTTCGTCCTGCACGATCAAGTCTGGAGGATCCAGCTGCCAGCCGTTGTTCAGACGCGCGCCGCTCCGAGGTTCAGATGCGCCGTAAAAACCTTGGCCGTCGGCGCGGTCAACGTGGCCGAAGAACGCTCCTGTCTGCCCAACCCAAGGCAAGGCCGCGAACTTGTCGATGGTCGCCACGATGAACGCCGGAAGTCGGCGATAGATTTCATCGTCAGTAGCCAAAATTGGCAGGGGACGATTGCCTGTGAAATCGCAATCGACGTTCGGGCAAACAATCAGCATGCGCGATGGCACCTGTTCGTTTGGCCAGCATTTAAAGCTAGTGTGATCAAGGTTAGTGCCGCACCATGGGCAATTCCTGATCGGCGCGGGCGCAGGTCCGCTGCGCTTGCGATACGCGCGCACCCTTGTAACGGCGCGATCATCGCCAGTATCGCCCTTGCCACCCAGCTTGTTCGGGGATGCAGCTGAGCCGATCCACAGACCGATCTCGATGTCCCAATCGCCCAGCATTCGTCGGCCTTGGGTTTCCTTCCAGTCGTCTGAACAGCGCATCAATTCCAAAGCGCAGATCACGCCTGCCGCCCGGCCAAGTTGGTCTAGGGTCAGAAGGCGCAGTGTATAGCGCATGATCACAGTAACACCGGCGCCAAGCAAACCCGAAGCCCCAAGCCGCCGCAGAGCGATCGTGTAGGCCGCTAGGCCAAGATAGGCTTCAGTCTTGCCACCACCGGTGGGGAAGAACAGCAGGTCAACGATTTCGCGGTCAGGGTGGGTCTTGTCGGTTAAACCTGACAGGTTGACCAGAATAAACGCCAACTGGAAGGGTCGCCACTTCAGCGGTCCGATCTGATCCAGCGGTACCCCGCGTTCAGATGCAAAGCGGCGGCGACCTGCGGTTTCGACCGCTTCATTCATCGCTACAAAAGCCATGCGAGCCATGTCGTTAGTGAGCAGAAGTTCGATCCCAGCTTCCATCCGCGCCTTGCTCTCGGATTGGGCTTTGTTCAGGTCTTGTGCCATCTCGTAGCGACGTGGTTCACTTTTGAACCGATCTGCCAGTGAGGATTGGCTGGCAATCCAGTCGCTATATTGGCGGGGTAGCTCTGCAAGAGCCTCGCGCAGCGGTTGGGCACCAGCGCGTGCAGCTTCGCGCAGAGCGATCATATCGAAAGTGACACCGGTAATGCTCTCGTTCGGGGCGACGCGCTCCACCTCGGCCACAGGCATAGGCTCGGTACGAACGCGGCGAACGACACCGTCGGCGTCAATTTCATGCGCGCAGGCTGTATTGCGGCCAGCGGCGTATTGCGGGACATCGTGGTAGTGCAAATCGTGCGTGCGAAGGTCGGGGTCGGTCGAGCGATAACCTGTCAGATCATAGCCTGCCACGATCCCTTGTGCACATTCCACCGTCATCCGCACCTGAAACGCATAAGACATTTCGGCAAACCGGCGGTTGCTGACAACAGCGCGGCGGTTCACCACGAAAACCGACAACGACCATATGTCTAAATCCGGACCCTCGGCCTGGCGCATCTTTGTTTTTCGGCAAATCATCGATAGGTGCAACCAACCGGGGCGGTTGATCAGGGTCTTGCTGCCGTCGAGGTGAACCTCCCACTTGCCTTCCTTCAGAACCAGCTTGTGCTCGACGTGCCGGGGTCTTCGGCACCAACGTATTGGTTGATTAGCGGTGCGGGTCTCGGCCTCGAGGATTGCGTCATTGGGCATTGGTTCGGCGATGTAGTCGCCCCAATCGAGCGTCACCATGACCTCGGTCGCAGAAATCGGCAGCGAAGTTGATAGCCCGAGCGAGGTAGGCAAAAAGCGTTTGCGGGCGGTGTGGTCTTGCGCGCTGCCCTCGTCATCCGGGGCGGTGCTGGGCGGTTCGAGCCCAGCGAGGGTCTCTTCGGCCGGGGCGTCAACGTCGTCTTCGTCGAGTGGCGACGTGCCGTCCTGCGTGGGGGCGATCCAGCCGGTCAGATACCATTTCGACGGTTCCTCGGGCAGGATTTCCTCGGCCAGATCGGCATCTTCCGAGGTAGGGTTCGGGCCGATCAGGTCGCGACGCAATTTGGTCAGGATGGTTTCACGCACCGCGAGGGAGGTTTTGGTCATTCACCGGTCCGATCAAAAAGAGGGCCTGCGTCGAGGCCGAAATCTATCTGCCGCGCGCGGATGCGGTCCGTCGCGGCAGAGTGTGGGGCATCGGGGGCAGTAGCAATGGCGATGCCTGCATTTGCCTCGGCCGCATGGCGGGTGCGGTTGAGGTCGAGAAGGCGGGCCAGAACCTCATCCCGGAAGTCGCTGGGCCAGAACAGGCGGCCCTGATAGGTGAATTCCGTCTCGGTTTCCTCGGTCAGGAAGACCGGGTTGGCAGCCTCGGCCAGATCGTCCCAGCCATAGGCGCGCAGCACGGCGCGGTCCATGTCTGCATGGAAATCGCGCAGGCGTTGGATGGTCGGGTCGCTATCATAGGAGTCGTGGAAGCGGTTGTAGGTATGGGTCAGGCCTTTGTTTGCCTCGATCATAAATTGCGCGCGAAAGTCGTAATAGGTTTTGCCTGTGGTCTCCAAATCGTTTTCAGATCCGAAGCCGTTGGGGAAGGGGAATGTCGAGAAGCAGTCAGAGACGGAGTACCGCAGGTCATCCTTCATTGAGGAAGAAAAATAGTTTGCCCAAATTTCATGTGGACGCGATTGGACAAGGCCAAATGCGTCAAAGGTCTGAAAGGCGAAAATGACCGTTGAGTCTGCGAAAAGCACCTTCGTTGAAGATCGCCCGACTGCCAACTTGGTCGAAACACGGCTTAGAACCAAGGCGTCAGAGAGGCCTGCAATCCCGACCGCGAGCGCACCACCAAAACGCCAGTGTTGCCACCATGGATGCGCAGCAACAGCCGTGTTTCTGGAACTCAACCGCTCTGGTTTAACTTTATTCTCAACGATTTCTAACAAGTCTGGCCAATCCGTTGCCACCGGGTCGGGATAGTCTCCCGGCACTACACCGCTCCTGAGCCAATCCCGTCTCCGCTTCTCGCAAGCCTCGGTCCCGGCGTTCATAAACCATGATTGAAGGGTTGGGTCTCGCCGAAGCGGAAATTCTTCGAAATCGATCACATAGCGGTGGTGAAGATGACGGGGGCTATTGTTCACTTCTTCGCCGCCAAGATAAGGCTTGATCCGCTCTGCATTTCGCGGATCCTTGGCGGTCAGCCTTTCCATATCCTCCAGTGAGGATGTTGTCCCCTTGGATGCGGCCAAGTCGTCAAAAGTGAAGCCCATCCCGTAGACGTCTTGTCCGCGAAACGCCTTCCCCTCATTCGCCGTCAGCGGCATAGGGCTGTCATCGTTGTCGCCATTAACCAAGAAGGCCGACACTCGATCGACTGGTCGCCCGTCGATCCGCAGCGGCGGCACCCGTTTCGGCCGCTTCACCCCGTGCACCACCGACACGACCACCGCCGCCTCGCCCGGCCATTTCAGCCGCCGCACCGCCCGATAAAGTACCGTGCCATGGGCGATCATCTGACGCAGCCCGCTTTCGCGGGTGTCGCCCTGCGCGATGGTGTTCGACGCGATCAGGCCGAACCCGCCGCCCTTTCGCAACAGCCCCTCGGCCCGGCGGAAGAAATGCGCCACCAGATCGGCGTTGCCGTGGGTCTTGTCATGCCGCCATTGCAGCCACTGGCCGTATCCGGCGCGGTTGCCCTTGGCGATGGTGTTTTTGCCCGCAAAGGGCGGGTTGCCTACGATCAGGTCAAAGCCCGGATTGTCGCGCCCGAACACCTCGGGGAATTCGATCTGCCAGTGGAAGGGCGCGATGGGGTGATCGCCCGTCCGCAACTCGGCCGCCATGCGCGCCGCCACATCCCAACAATCGGCGGCGCGGCTGGTGAAGATGACCTGAAACGCCTCCAGCGCCTTTTTGCGGGCGGGGCCTTTCTCGGCGGAAAAGAAGGTGGAGACCAGCGCATCGCCGACGTTGCGGATGGTGGTCAGCTGTTCTTCCGCCCTGCGTAGCCGCACCTCCTGCAGGGCGAGCGACACGTCATCGGGCGCGGTGCGGATAGCCTGCCGACCCTCGCGCCATTTCGTGACGCGTTCCTTGATGTGGCCAACCAACAGGGGCTTGGCGATCTTGGCGTCCCAGGTCAGCGCGCCGATCTCGCCCTCGGTCAGGCCGACAAGGCTGTCGCCGGATTTCAGGGCATGGTCGAGGAAGGTGAATTCATGATCGCGGGCAAGGGTGGCCAGCCACAGCGACAGCCGTGCCAGGTCAACCGCCATCGGGTTGCGGTCAACACCATATAGGCAGCGCTGGGCGACAAGGCGGCGGGCATGCAGATCCTCATCCTCATCCTGCGGCAGCGTGGGGCGCTGGGCAGGGTTCCGCTCCCACGCGCGGGTCAGGTGAGACGCAAGGGCGCGGCAGGTTTCCACCAGGAAGGCGCCGGAACCCATGGCCGGATCGCAAACCTTGATGTCAAGGATCTGATCGGGGGTCGGACCATCGCCGAGATGGAGGAGAACAGGCTCCAGCGCCTCGGCCACGATGGGTTGGGTCAGGCTGCGCGGTGTATAGTGCGACCCGCTTTCGCGCCGTTCATCGGTGGGTTGCAGGATGGGCGTGCCAGCAGGGGCGGCGCGTTTGTGGGGCGAGGCGCGTTCATCGACGATGGGATCAAGCGCTGCGGCCAGTTCCTCGACCGTCTTGGCGGCTTTCAGAGCGTCTTCCTGACGGCCGGTCAAGGCGGATCGCTGGCATTCCTCTTTCAGGTACTTCTTACGGTCGGCCGGTTTGGTGCCTAGAAGGACAGCCAGATCGACATAGACCGGGGTCTTATTGTTCTTGCCCGCTTTGATGGCCAGCATCGGGCCGCTGGCGCGTTCGACCCGGAAGCCCATGACGGTTTCATAGACCGAGCCGATCTGTTCAACATCAAGGGCCTTGTAGGAGAGCCGATCACCCTTCAGCGAAAGCAGCCCCTCCAGCACGTTCAGGATGCAGTTGTCGGAAATGCGCAGGACGCGGGCCTTGTCTTCCTTGGTCTTGCGGCCTTGCAGGAACAGGAACACGTCCGGATCGAACAGCCGCCCCCCGCGCGACCGAATGAAGCCGCTGCGATGGCCACTGTGGATCATCCCAAACAGCGCCAGCAACCTGCCCCAGCCCCCGACCCTCTCATCCATCGTGTCAGGGTTCAACGCCCTGTCTTCCAGCAGGCGATCATAGAGGCCACGGGCCGAATAGTTTTCGTCATAGAGGACGCGGGCGGAATCCTCGGTCATCGAGGGCAGCAACTCGCGGTCTTCGGCGAAGAGGATAAAGACCAACCGCAGCAAGACGGTCAGCAGGCCTTCGTAAAGCTGGTCAGGGTCTTCGTCGGCGATGGTTTCGATCAGTGCGCGCGCATCATCGTCGGCGAGAAAGCCGCGCAAAAGTTCATGCAACGCGCCGAGGACCTGTTCGGCTAGGGTGATGGAGACGATGGCCTGCGCTTCGCGCGAGGCTTTCAGAACAGCGTGCAAGCGCATGTTCGCCGGAGCCGTGAACAATCGGTCTGTGCCCAGCGCCGATTTGAGGCCACCCAGCATGGAACGGCCAGCCACCGAAGTCAGATCGTGCAGAGGCCAGCCGATCCAACCTGCTGTTTCACCCCGTGGTGCATAGACAAGTCGCAGCTGAAGGTCGGAGAACAGGATGCCAACCTCGACACCGCTTTCCCGCAGCAAGCGTTCAAATCGCTGTTGGGGTGATGCTTCCCACCCGTCAAGAGCACCGCGGGCGTCTGGATCAGTCCCCGGATCCTCGGTACGCACAAGTAAAAGAACTCGATCCTCCGCCCGTGTGTCGATCAGCGCCAAGTCAGCGGAAAGCACGGTGTCCAGTTCGGGAAGAGCCAGCGTTGCAAGCTCTGGCAGCGATGGTCCACCTGGAGCACCAGCAATACGGCTGACCGGCCAACCGAGGATGGATTGCAGGAAACCCGAGGGATCGCCAACCGCCGGTTCCTCACGTGTGGTAGCGAGATGGGCAGCAATTTCTTGGCTGTCAAAGCGCGTCTGCTGCACGGGACTGATGCCAAGATCATCAAGGATGGGCCTGGCGAAAACCAAGCCTTCACGCTGGACGTGGTCAAGCCATTCAAATGGCGCGTACTTCAAGGGCTCGGCAATGATCATCAAGTCGTCTCCGGCCACAGATAAATCAGTCCGACTGGCTCCAGACGACATGCGATGACGTCAAAGCCCTTGCGGATTTTTTCGGGCTCAACATCGATTTCGGTCAACAGACGGTCCAGCTTTTTCTGCCAGTGCCGTCGGTCAGCATCCAACTGGCGTTGCTCTTCAAAGTTGAACTCACCTTGTTCAGGTTCGCGCGAACGCTTCTGGAGGCGCTGACGCTGATCCAGCAGCAGCCGACGCATGCTTTCCTCTTCCCTCTTACCAAGCTCTTGAAGCTGTTCAGTTACTGCTTGGGCAATCGGCGTGGAACGGAGTTCGAATTCCGCACGCAGGCTCGTAACGTCACCCTTTCTACGGCTCAACGCCTCGGTCGATAATGCTTCGCTGGCCGCTTTTCCATCCCGAAGGGCATCTTCAAGGCTCGCCAATGTCAGCACTTCTGCGTCCAGTCCCTGGCGAAGAAGGCGCAATTGACCGTCCGCGCCAATGCGCCCCGTGATTGGTATGACCTCCTCGTGCAAGCGCACCCCTTTGGGCCCGTAAAGGGACATGCGACCGAGCAAGACGACGCGTTGCTGTGTGCTGGGGACCAAGAGCACGCAAGCGCGGTTCAGGCGGGTCCGAAACCCTTGAGATACAAACCGGGCCACCAATCGCCGAACCAGCCGATGTTCGACATGCAGATGGCAAACTTCGGGTGCGTCGCTTTGATCGGGCAGGATAACCGGATCGAAGGACAAACACTTTAGCGGTTGCGCTGCCCGCCACTCATTCAGCTTTTGTCCCTTGGTTGGCGGAGCAAGACGCAGGTCATCCAGGATAGGTGCCCATCCTGCACCCGAAAATACCGGATCGTTCTCCTGGATCGTGAAGACGCTGGCGCTGGGCACCGCCGACACCGATGAGGGCGTCAACTGGCCGCCAGATTGCGAAAGTGCGATTCCAATGACTCGCTGCAGATCGCTCCCAACAATGCCAACGCGCCGCCGAGAATCTTCCAATGTCTTTCGCAGCTTGGCGTTCTGCTCGCCAACTGCCTTGCGGCGTTTTTCTTCGGTGCCGTTCAAAGCCCGAATCTCGGCACGATACGTCGCGGTTTCGTCGTCGCTCTCCAACTCAGCCGCCAGCGCTAAAGCCCTGTCGCGCCTTATGCCCTCCGACGTGAGCCTTTTCATCAAGCGATCTTCGATGACGCGCCCGACAGCGCCCAGTTCATTACGAATTCTCTCCGTTTTGCGAACCAAGGCCGCCTGAACAATGTCCGTGGGCCGCTGTGCGTACCTGAAATACCGGCAGAACACCGTTGGCGCTGGCTGCAATTTTCGGTCGATGCGGCCATTCCGTTGCTCCAAGCGCGACGGGTTCCACGGAAGGTCAAAATGGACCAGGTCGTGACAACCCTTTTGCAGGTTGATCCCTTCACGCGCCGCGTCAGTACATAGCAGCAGCCTCAACGGGCTTTCGGCAGGGTTGCAGTTGAAGGCGAATTTGATGCGCTCCCTTTCATCTGGCGACGTCGCGCCTGTGAGGCTTGCAACATGTATTTCGGGGTCAAGGTCGTCCAGAAGTTCAAGCAGACGGTTTTGGAGCCACAGACGAGTGTCCTGATACTCTGTGAAAACGATCAGCCTGCGGTCATTCCACCGACCGGTCGTTGTCATGTTCTGACGAATCCAAGATGCCATCCACCTGACCCGGGCGTCAGGTTTCAGGCTGGCCTTGCGGGCTTCCTCCAACATCGATTTGACGAATGTTTTCTCGTCTTCAACCGCTGGTTCCGTCGCCCCCGCCAGACCCGCCTTAGTTGCTGCGATGACCAGGCTCGGATCATCATCAACATCGTCAATCCCCGCTGCAGAATAGTTGAGGTCATCTTCGTCGAGACCGTCAACTTCCCTACCGTCGGCAAAAGCAGTCGCCATCGAACCAAGCGTTGAACGCTCTGCAGCTGTTGGGGCTTTCATGGCCCGCAGGTGGACCTCCAGTGTCTTCTTGAACGCCTCAGGCGAGGACAAAAGGCGCTGTTGCAACCCGGAAAACACCAGCTTCCCCTCAGCCCGTTCACGGGGAGACATTGCATGAAGCCGGGCGTCCCGCATTGCGCCATACGATTCCAGCATTTCGGACAGCCGCAGATCCGCTGCGTCCGATTGTAAGCCATCAATTTTGACTTCTTCGACAACCCGTTCCGGAAAATGCTCGCCCAGCGCGCGAAGGTCCGATTTCAGCCGCCGCACCATTACAGGTTCAAGATCGGCGGTCTCGACAGGAACACCGCGTGTAAACCGATGTGGGTCTAGGATTTCCAGCAGCGCCGTGAAGCTGTTGGAATGACCATTGTGCGGCGTCGCACTGAGAAACAGCCGATGTTCAAATCCCTGCGCAATATCGCGCACGGCCTTGGTGAACTGGCTGTCGATCGCATAGCGGCTTCCGCTGGCCGGGGCTGCATGATGCGCCTCATCAAGGATCAGCATGGAGTTTGAACGCATTGGACCGAGGATCTCTCGCAAGCCCGATGCATATGTTTCGTCGGCCAGAAGGCGATGAGAGACCAGAAAACAAGATCCAGAAGCCCATGGGTTGGTGCCGAATCCGCGCCTGCGGCGAACCTGAGCCAGGTAATTCCGGTCAAGAACTGTCGCTGCTATACCGAACTTCTGGCCAAGTTCTTCATGCCATTGCATAATCATTGAAGGCGGGCATGCGATGACCACAAAGTTTACCCGACCGCGCAACAGCATTTCTCGGAGCACGAGCCCCGCTTCGATCGTCTTGCCCAATCCAACATCATCGGCGATCAGCATGTTGACCCTTGGCAAGTCCAGTGCTTTTTGAAGCGGGGCGAGCTGGTAAGGATCAAGCCGTATGCCCGCACGAAATGGTGCCTGGAATAGACCCTTGTCCGCCACGGAAGTCGAATTCCAGTCAACAGTCTTTAGCCAGGCAGAGAACGTGGCTGCCGTGTCGGTACCAACAGAGCCAATCGAGCCCCATAGGGAATCAGTCATTGAATGCGCTGCGACCTCTGCATCCCAGATGACTCTCGCCTCTTCGCCCTGAGCATCGTCTTCAATGCAGGAAAGTTGCAGTACGTTCAGATCTTTTCCGAGTTTATCAGCACCCTGTGAGAGCCACTTGCGGCCTCTTAGTTCGACAAATTCACCAAACGCAATCTCGCCGAGTGCTTCTTGCTGCAAAATTCTACTCCCAAATTTGGCCCGCCGGGGTATCGTGTTCGCAACCGATTGCCGTTTATTGCCAAGGCCAAGATGAGAAATACGATTGCAGCATGCCCAGACAGATGCAATGGGCAGTTTACGCAGGTCATAGTTGAACGATCCGACCACTAGAACTATTCATTACCGCCCACGGCCGCACCTTCGGCATCGTGGCTGTCACCTCCAAATCGCGCAGCATGCTGCCCGCCAACAGCCCATCTCGTACCCAATCCAGCGCTTGCCACCAGTCTTCATAGCCACGTCGGGCTGATGCGATCTGTTCCGGATGTGGTCGCCAGATGACCGGGCAAGCCATCAACTCGACTGTTCGCCACTTGCCACGCGAAAGCATTCGTTCCGTCCCAACGACAACGGCGCTTGCCCTTTCCCCATGCTGGTTCCTTTTGGTCTCCACAGGCACACAGCGCGGAACAGCCCCTGGCATCCAGTCCGGCGTAAGCCCAGCGCGGGCCAGTTCAGCCACGCGGATTGCCATGCGCTTGCCCCCGAGATTGTCAGGCATCGCGGCCACAATCGCTGCGATCAACTCAGCGTCTTCGTGGATGTAGCTTCCAATTTTGTGCTGTCCGCCATCAACCTTGCAGCCCAGCGCTGCTCGTTGGATGAGTACATATTCAAGGCCGAACCCAAATCCCTGCCGGCGTTCAGGATCGGGTGGCTCAGGCAGTTCCAACTGCGCATGCTCGACGCGGAAGGCCCATTCAAGCGTCTGCTGCACGGACTTGGAATGCTTCGCTCGCTTCGGCCCAGCGGTGCGACCGTGCAAATTGCGTTCATATTTCATCGGATTCCTCGCTCTCGAAGACGCGATGCCGTCACCAGCCCACGGGCCAGCATCGCGTCGCGCATGGAGTTCGTGATCGCGCTGACGGGCAGGTAGCGATCGGAGTTGACCATCTTGGCATAAAAGTCTGGAACATCAGTCATTGGTAGGCATGCAGGCGCCACTGGTTGCTTGGACTTTCGTCGTTTGCGTGATGCATCGTCTGCTTTGCGCTGGGCAGCACGCTGCATGGTCCGATCGAGCGCCTTGGGCCCATCAGGCGGCTCGGGATGTTCGTGACGCGAAGCTTCCGTAGCCTCAAGGATTTCGGCTTCGGTCAGCCCGAGATCATTCTGCCAGCGGCGTACATGCTCCCGGGGCGGCCAGCCTTGCCACCAACCGGGCAGGGCGCCCTCAGGGGCAAAGCCCAGCGCCAAGAGCAGCGATCCGAAAAACTCTTCATCGAGGCCGCCGCGCCCACGCGCTGCCTCCTCCTCCTTTACAGGTTTACTTACTGGTTCTCTTACAAGGTTACTGTCCGGATTTCGGACACGGCTTGAGGCATTTTCCGGACAAGGCTTGGGGTGAAAGTCGGACACGGCTTCGCGTCCGGCTTCCAGACACGGGTCGGTGGTTTTCAGCGCCATTGGGACGAATTCGGCTGAGTTTTCGGTGGGAAAGAATGGGAGGCTGTCCTCCACCTCGCTGCCATGTCCGGTTTCCGGACACGGGGCGCCCTGATATTGGGTAAAGCCCGGCTCAAACGACAAGATGTAGCGGGTCGGCATCTGCCGCTTGGTGCCAGGATTAAGCCGCTGCACCCGGCGGATGAGGCGAGCGCTCTCAAGCAAGGTCAGATGCTCATTCAGCGTCGATCGGCTGATCTCGCAGTCATGGGCCAATTGCTCCTGGGACGGGAAACAGCCGAAGTCTGGATTGAACCGATCGCACAGATGCCAGAGCACGATCTTGGTCGTGGGCTTTAGCCCGCGTTGCTGGATGGCCCAATTGGTGGCGGCATGGCTCATGGTGCTGGCCTCCGTGTGGGAAGGGCGACACGGGTCGTGAAGCAGTGATCTGCCAAAGCGCCCAGCGCATCATCAAGCGAGCGCACCAGGGCCCAACCAAAGCCCTGAGCAAGAACTGTGTCGCGGAACGCCTCTTGCGCTGGGCTCAGCCGCCCCTTGAGGGCTTTCAGCTCAAGGAACAGAACGCGCCCGGCGCAGAGCACCATCAGGTCCGCAAAACCGGGATGGACGCCCATGCCAACCAAGATCGCCTGACGCTTCGCGCCGCGTGGGCCTGCATCGGTAATCTCGTTAGGGCAATGATGGATGATCGCGCCTTTTGGGAGTGCAAACCGCAGTGCGATGACGACGGCGCGTTGCAGGTCGGCCTCGGGTGTGCCGCGCCCCTTCATCGTCCGACCTCCCTGTCAGGTCGACGATGTTCGGCCCACCTGGGCGACTTAGCGTCAAGGACCACCAGCAAGATCCGAGCGTCCTCACGCTCCCCAGGTGTCTCCCCATACTGGACCAGAACATTGCACGCCAGCCGGATCAGATGATCGGAATGGTTCACGACATCCGCCACGACGATGCGCG
Source organism: uncultured bacterium (assembly GCA_903864485.1). Taxonomy (GTDB): domain Bacteria; phylum Pseudomonadota; class Gammaproteobacteria; order Burkholderiales; family Burkholderiaceae_E; genus RFPW01. The sequence goes on from CAIPGD010000122.1 coordinate 29,792, forward strand.
CCTCGCGTCGTCGCTCGTCGATCCATTCCCGGCGAGCTCGGTCCCGGGGGGCACTCTGGCGGAGGGGCAGGGGGATGTTCATTGCTGCCCACCCGAGCGCGAACGACGCGGGTCCCGTACCTCTTGTGTGTCCAGCCATTCAAGCACGGTCGTCCGGCGGTAGAGTATCTTGCGACCTGCCCTCACAAAGGCCGGCCCCCGTCGGGCATCCGCCCAGCGCCGAAGGGTTTCCTCGCAAACCCCCAGTTCCTGGGCGAGGTCGTTGCGGCTGATCCAGCCCTGCAAGAGCGCGCCTTCGGACGCCCTGATCTTCGGTGCCACTGCGTTGGTTTCAAGTTGCGTCATCTGTTTTCTCCCGATTGTCGCCCGCTGCGGGCGAAGGTCGTGAGCAAGCAGAAGCACACCGGCATGGGCGGCAGGGTGGCAGTGACCGGCAGTGAGATTGTGAACCTTGCCACCCCCCGTGCCACCCCTTGTTTTGTTGAGGTTGTTCAAAACTGCGCTGCGCTGCAGCGAGATGTATCGACTTTGCAAACTTGATTTTCTGGCTACCAGCAGGTCGCTGAAAGGTTAGATCGAGGTAGTTTCCCCGAAGTCGCCAACATTGGCGGGGTTTTGATGACATTCAGGGGTGGCAATGGGTGGCAGTGAGGGCGCTGAATTGCCGGTTTTTGTGCCGGTCCCTGATTTTACTAAGAAATCTGCGAAAGTTCGGGCAGGGATCTGGCCCAACTTCCGACATGACCATTTACCGGCATCGGCTTCACCGCGCTGAGCGTGGCGATTTGAAAAAACACCATATGCGCTCGGGTGGCGGCGGTGCGGCAGTGGGGTGGCATGCCCTCTGGGGTCACTGCCGGTCGCTGCCACCCTGCCGGTCCGGGTCTCATGATTACCTTGCTAGAGCCGCGAATCTACGCGTCATGGACGGGGAAAAGGAGGTGCGTCGATGCAAACAAGAGAACGCCTGACAGAGAAAATTGTCCGCGAGGCCACTTCGGCCGAGGGGCGCGATTACCAGATTTTCGATGACGAAATCCGCGGCTTTGCGGTGTGCATCTACCGAGGCGGGGGGCGTGCTTTCACGTTCGACTACCGCGTTGCCGGACGGCAGCGCCGCATGACCTTCGGGCGCTGGCCGGAATGGACCGTGACGGCCGCCCGCGAGCGCGTCAGGGAACTCCGTCGGGAAGTGGACACCGGCCACGATCCGCTTGGCGAACGCGAGCAGGTCAGGGAGGCGGCACGGGTGCCGGATTTGATTGACCGTTATCTGAAGGAGCATTGCACCCGGCTTTCGCCGACAAACGCCTCTGACCAGAAATCGATGATGATGAAGCTGGTGGCACCGCATTGGAGCAAGAAGCTGGTAACGGAAATCACGAAGTCCGATGTGGAGAAGCTGCTTGCGAAAGTCGCCGAGGGCAGGGCGCGGCCGCACAAGGAAAAGCCCAACAATCGCGCCCGCAAGCTCCAACCTCCAAGGCCGACGCCGGTGCGCGCAAACCGCTTGGGCGAGGCGCTTCGCAAGATGTTCAATCTCGCCGTCGAGTGGGGGATGCGTGCCGACAATCCTGCCAGCAGCTTCTATCGCCGGATCGAGAATGCGCGCGAACGATTCCTGATCAAGGATGAGATCGATCGACTCGCCAAGGCACTCGATGCCGACGAGGATCAGCGCGCAGCCGGCATTATCCGGATTTGCCTATTGACCGGTGCCCGTGTTGGCGAGGTTCGGCAGGCGCGGTTTGAGCAGTTCAACCTCGAACTGGGCATCTGGACCAAGCCCGCCGCGACGACCAAGCAGCGCAAGGTCCATCGTGTGCCAATCTCGGAGGAGGTTGCCGCCATTGTGCGCCAGCGCCAATTGCTGGTGACCAAGGGTAATCCATGGCTTTTTCCGGGCGATGTGCCGGGGCAGCCCGTCAAGGAAATCCGGCGGTTCTGGCGGCGTATTCAGGGGACAACCGGTATTGGCGATGCGCGGATCCATGACCTGCGCCACACTTTCGCTTCGCTCTTGGTCAGCGGTGGTGCGTCGCTTGAGATGATTGGCAAGTTGCTGGGCCATACCCAGATGCAGACTACGCAACGCTATGCGCATTTGCTTGATGCGCCACTGCGGGCAGGTCTAGACGCCGTCGCCAGTGCGATCCGCCCAAGGTTGAAGGTTGTGCATGATGAAACGATTGAGCGAAAGTCGGCCTGACGGAAGAATTACAAAGAGAGCTCTTCGATTTCGATCGCAGATAGCAACAGGCGCGATCGCCGGGCGATCCGGCGCGTGAGATGCTGAAACATAGGATCAAAGATGTCTTCAGCGTCAGCCACTTTCATTCCGACGAATTTTGCGCCCCAACCGCGAGCGTGCATCTGTTCGGCGACCTGCTCTGCGTTCGCCGGTCGTTTGCCCTTGTCCGGACCCTTATTCGAATTGCGCACGACGAAGCCGCAAAATGCACCGTCTTTATGTGCAAAGATTGACGGATCCACTTCTAGATCTGTCTGCCAGCTTGCGATTGTCCATCCGTTCGCGACCAAGTGCTGGCGAACTGCCTGAACACCAACATCGTGGATTTCCCAAGGTGTCATCAAAATGGGCTGATCTGTGACGCGTTCGAAGGGGTTTAGGGGGGCTTGGGTTTTCCAATCGATCAGCCCCCATCCCAGTTCGACGGGCTTCCAACCGTCGTCGACGCGTTTCATCGGCATGATGCATCCAATGCAGTTCGCGTCTTCGACAGCCGTCGCCAGTCTTCTTTCTTGGTACCAGCCGTTATCCTGCGCATTCACGTCCATAATTTGTATGAAAAACAACTGGTTTCCCAGCGCGAACGAGAGATGCTCGCGAAACGGGGGAAGGTCAGCGCGCAGCCAAGAGGCCCCCGCATCTCGGACACGCAAGTTCAGGTGGCGTCCCGCTGCCAGCCAGCATGCCTCAAAGTCGGGCGTCAGCTCAAAGGGTTTGATTTCATAGGTGGTCATCGCAGACCTCTCGGACCTTGTTGTTCGGGCCTAGTGTTACATAGGCAGAGCGTTTGGGCCATCCTAGGCGAAGATGGCCCAATTCAGCCACCTCGCGGACGTGTCAGTTTTTGTCCTGCTTCTTTGTCAATTCGCGCCAGATTGGCGTAATCCTGCGCCGGATAGAGCGTTCATCGGGCACCTCGTTCCCGTCTGAATGTTCCACGAACCATTCCTGCATGTCGCCGACGAGTTCCCCCTGCGAGGCTGGCAGGCCCTGTTCGTGGATGCGAAGGGCCAGGGCCTGCAACATACCCTCCCAGTCATAGGGTGAGACCGATCCTGTGCTGGCGCTCACTCGTCGAAAGAGCTCGTTCTTTTCCTCGAAGCGGTGAACTTGAAGGCCAGAAATCAGCAGGTCGGCCACCGACACCTCTACGCCTGCGACTGGATCGGTGATGAGCTGCCAGTCCGCTTCGTTCTTGGTGCGAACCCTGCGCAGCCAGGCTGTTTGTGGCCCAGTTCCGCAACGTCGGAACATCGGTAGGATGTCGAAGGTGGAAATAATCACTGCGCCGGCGACAATCTTCTCACCGCACATCGCGGGCGGGATCCCCGTCAAAATGTCGAAATGTCCGGCCGCGGACCAACCGGCGACATCCGCGATCGTATAGCCCCAACGGGCAGCAACTTCATGGACGGCGTAGAACTCTCGTTTTGGTAGCTTCATGCTTGCTCCTGTCTGGTACAGGGGCCCGTCGCTTCCTCATGCTCGGTGCCCAATCTTCGAAAAAACGCAGGCAATGCCCAGCGCTCCCCCAAAGAGTTGTTCCGAGTCGCCTGCATCCCGAGTGTGCATCACCTCAGGCGGCAAGCGGTGGTTTGCAGCCGAGCACGGGCGTTCCCAGACAACGGTAAAGGCATTATCGGTCGAAATTGCAGGACTGCGATGTCCGACCCTTGCTGGGGTTTATCAAAGATGCTTCTGGCATCGTCCGGCAAGTAGCTTAGCTGCTCTTGCTTTTGAACGGTCTCATCACGACCGTCGTGGGACGTCGGGCTGGTAATCAAACAGCGATCTCCGCAATCAGTTACGTAACTTTGTTGGAAATTCGTTTTTGAAATTTAAATTTTCATTTGATGCATTGACCGAGCGCTCTGCGCGGGTTACGTTACCTAAAAATCAAGTTAGGTAACCGCATGAACATCACAAATTCCGAAAAACAAGCCAGGTTTCGCAAGAAGGATGCCCTTAAGCGTGGGGCAGAACAGATCTTTCGCGAATGGCAGGGGCACATCAATGGAAGTAGAGTTCCTCCTGAGGAGGTCCTCCAGCTGCTTGAGAAGGCATGTGACCTGCCCTCAGGCTGGACGGACGAAGACTACCTTCGGGCTGTAAACAGGTTGGAGCAATTCCGGCTCGACCTTCTTACCAACGCGCATGATCTGTCGAACGACGTCAACTCTGCCCACTCGACGGATCCTCAATCGGGGCAGGTTCGCTTCAAGCCTGGTATGGTCGAACTGGCAAGGCGTGACGTGGAACTGGGACATGAGCTTGCCCGGCACCTCATCTCTGCGATCCAACTTTCAAAGTGCGGCGAGGTCGCAACCACAGCAGCTATCATGGAAGTCGTGCGCCATATTGCTCGCGACTTAGTCGTTTCACCGCAGATCCCGAGGTCGCCTGCGACAACAGCATGCTTGGCGGCTCTGCCGCAATATCTTGACCGGCCAGAATGGTTCGCTGACGAGATGGTGAACATGTTGTGGGACCGCCTTGGCCGAGAACTCTGCGCGCAAATAGGGTCAAAACTTTCCTCGGGGGTAAAGGAGTGGAAACATGCAGCGGATTTCTCCTGACCAATTTGGGCGACAAGTTCCCTGCAATTATAGGGGGGAGCGCTACGTTATCCGCGACAACGGCGCGGTCTGCCGTAAGCGTCGACCAAATATGCGGCAACGCCCCCACGATGAGACATGGACGTTCGGAAAGCCCTGCGCGACCTCTGGATACATGAAGGTCTCGACCCATGCGGTTCATCGCGTTGTCGCCACCGGTTTTCTTGGCGAACCTCCGTCCGAAACGCATGTCGTTGACCACATCGACACCAATCGAAGGAACAATCGCCCGCAAAATTTGCGCTGGGTTACCCGCATGGAGAACATTCTTCTAAACCCTATTACGTCCCGCCGGATCATTGATGCTTACGGAAGCATCGAGGCGTTCTTGGACAACCCCACTAAGTCTGAGCGCGGATCCTTGGAGCCAAATTTCGCCTGGATGAAAGCAGTTAGTTCCAAAGAAGCGCAGTCCAGTTTGGATCGGATGCTTGCATGGGCTCGTCGAGAAGAACTTGGTTCTGCTGAAACCCTAGGCAATTGGGTGCAACGGCGCGGATTTCCCAAGGAAAGACTGCCGCAGGCTTTCCAGGGAGAGCCGCTGACTAAGCCCTCGCTTACTGTGGGTGCTGCGCAGCGGAAATGGCGAGAGCCCACGGAGTTTCCACTTTGTCCATATCCTGCCGCGCGAGACGGCTTGCAAGCCTATGCCATGGCAATTTCCATCGGCGGCGTATTCTCCCGCAACCGGTATGGCGACGTGCTGGTGGAAGCCGTGGGTTGGACGCCAGATGGCTCGGGACTACTTGTTCTGGGTCTGATGCCACCGAACGCGCAGAAACCTTGGGCGCTGGCCCAAATCACATTGGAGGACGGCATCTTCGTCCATGCCAATTGCGGTAGCTTTTTCGAGGACGAAGGGGCGCAAAAATACTTCGTGCTCGCTCAGGGGCGTGAGTGGGCAGGGGGCGATACGTTCGACGACTACTGCTGAAGTTGGCCTGCTGTTGGGACATGAATCGGATGTGAATGGTAAGGCCGGAATGGGCGGAGAACTGCCTGACGGCGGAGCGGTGGAACCGCGCAGCAGATACAGCGAAACAGAAAAAGCGGCCATTCGGGCACTGTTGCAGCAAGTCGGCCTTAGGCGTGACTTCCCCTTTCCCCCTTCAGGTTCAGGCCACGCGGACGATCTCGGCGGTGCCGAGCGCGTTGAAGCGGTTCATCAGAGCGACGCGGATGTGGATTTCGGCGGTTTGGTATCCGAAGGACTTGAGGCCCCGCCTCTTTGCCTCGGCGCTACTTCGAGCATAGTATCCAGTCCATCGCTTCCAAAACGCCCTGCCATAGTAACGCGTGGCGCGCAGGGTTTCGTCGCGGGCCACGGCCGCTGGGCAAGCCTCCCCCAAGGTCGGCCATTCTTGCGGATCTGGATGATCGCCGTGCCGCCGGGTGCGATGATGGCGCCGTGGAAGCAGCGGGTTGGCGCCCAGGGCGGCCTTCATGTGACGCATGCCAGGTCATCTCCTTGTCCAGCCAGACCAGCAAGGACCCGCGGTTGCGGAGTGCTGCCCTTGCCATCGGGCTCGAACCGGATGGCGCCGCGATGGCTCGACAGGCAGACCAGCTAGTCGTGCGGTAACGTGCGGGCTTGGGCTTGCTCCTGTAACCCGTCTAAACACATGGATTCACGATGTAGGTCCTTCACGGCGAGAGTTCTGAAACATTGCCCTGCTGATCATATTTTATGGCACTTTTCAATTTTTTAGTATTTCCTTTGATCGCGGGGCAAGCTGTGTTATTTTTTTCCGTGTGGTGCTTCGTCTTCGGTTTGGGGGTTGTCGGCAGAAGGGCAAGAGACCGATGGTCAGGCGTCACGAATCCTTGAATCTTGGCAGAAAACCGCTTAATCCGCCGTTTATCAGTCGTTAACCCGCCCATGCGTACTATATACCGAGTGAAGCAGCTCTCTCATCGAAAGGAGGATCAGATGCTTGCAGAGTTCATCAGATGGTTCAACTTTCTCGCAGAGAAGACGGACAAGCCGCAGTTTCGCTCGCAACGCGAGGCAATCGACTTCGTTCGTCGTGTCACTAATGAGAGCGGCGGTCCAAACGCAAAGATTTTGAAGATGCGCAAGGATTATGTCACTGTTCTCAAAGAGCAAAAAACCCGCGCCAGCGCCGGAAACCAAGGCGAGCCTCAACCTATCACGGTTAATAGTCGCTAAGTTTGATCCACGCTGGCACGTCTACAATCGCTTTGATTGCGACGCTGTCCCACTGAACAGCTTCATCAGGAACAAGGCTGTCAAGGCCGCGGCGCGTCGAGAGTTCGCAGTATATGTGGCAACTCTCGACAACTCGCCAAATGTCATCGCTTACTATGCACTCCAAGTCGGATCTGATGCCGTTCCAAACAAGCACCCGATGAAGACCACTTATCTCTCAACCTATGCGGCTTTCCCGACTGTCAGCCTTGCCTACCTGGCTGTGAACCGTGATCAAAAACGGCAAGGAATTGGACAGTTTCTTCTGATGCATGCCTTCGAGCGCGTGGCCGAGATCGCCGACAAAGCTGGTCTCTTTGGCGTCAGCTTGCAGTCATTCAGCAAGGATTCGACCGCGTTCTACATGAGCCTTGACTTCGCAAAGTATGGCGGAACAGATGAACAGCCGAAGCTGATTTATCCGCTTTCTCTGATCTACAAGCTCTTTGAATACGACGAGTGAGCCGAAAAGCTAGTCAGGACTTCGGTAACGAGGCGGTGCCAGTCAGGCATCTTTCGACAAGCGATGTTGGCCGCAAGGCTGCGGTTTTGAGCAGATGTTCTTTCTAGCCGCCCTGCCTTCGCGGCAGCCTTCGTCTGATATCTGACCCGGGTGCAGGCTTCGGTCCGTGGCCAGCGCAGCGGCCGCCAACATGTTTGTCTGCATCAGCGACATTAGACAAAGAGTTGTGCTGTGCCATCCACGAACGGCCGCTTCGGGCAGGCCTCCCCACAGCTTTGGTGCGCTCTCGACTGGCGGCTTTGGGCCGCTTAAGGCCCTAGGCATGATCACTTTCACTCGATCCACTCCTACCCGTCTTAGGTAAGCATGATTGCGCGATTATGTTTGGTTTTGGCGCCCCGTTTTACATCAACACCACATCAACAGTCGAAAGTGGTTTGAAAACAACGCCCTGTAGTCTAGTGTCCACGAGTGTTGTCGAACGTCAGAATAGAAATACCGTGAAATCAAAGGGTTGTCTGCTAAATCGTTGATTTCTATAACCTATTGGAATCATTTGGGTTTTGGCTCATAACCTGAAGGCCGCAGGTTCAAATCCTGCCCCCGCAACCATCGTTACTTGCCTAACACCCGCACCAACCGTGCGGGTTTTTGCATTTGTACCTACCCCATTGTCGCAAAACGACAATATGGCGCCCAGCTCCCC
>CAIPGD010000123.1 GCA_903864485.1 uncultured bacterium
GCGCCATGCAACGTTATCAAACCCAGTGGTATTGAACTTATTGGCTGCTACGTCATAGCCTTTTGATTTAAGCCACTCCCATCGACTGGACACCACTGGCATGGCCAGTTGTTCATTAATCCAGCCGGCATAGCCCAACTCGCGCACGCGCGCGATGTCGAGACGTGTTGTACCCAGACTGGCCTGAGCCAGGACTCGCGATGCCTGAACCTCGGTTGCCTTGGCCGTTGGCGAAGACGGTAAGTTTGAATTAATGGAGCTGGGGGTTGAATCGGCTCCCCCGCCACACGCACTGACGCTTAGGGCGAGAGCGGAGATGGTGGGCTTGGTAAGTGCAGCCCTCATCGGCGTCGCGCTCCCCTCAACCGCGCGCTCCTCATCTGCCTTGTCGTCCACCAATGTCTCAGTCTGATTAATCAAGATCCCAGATCTCATGAAGGTCGAGCCACAACAAGGCTACCAATTCCACGACCTCGAGTTGCATGGTCTGGGCCGAATGGCGATATTCGCTCGCGGTGCGGTTGATCTGAAGCGTTTGAGTCAGCGTGTATTCGCCCAGAGTAAAGGCCTTGCGCGATTTTTCTGCAGCAGCTAACTGTTTTTGTGCAGCCTGATTGAGATTCTCCGCGGCGGACCGCTTGTGAATCATCTGCGCCCAAAGGGCATCGAATCCGCCCGCCAGCGATTGCTCCACCTGTTGAGCATGGGCCTCCAGGCTTTGTGCCTCGGCAATGGCCATCCTCGCATTGGCGGTGCGCGCCGGTCCCGCGATGGGGAATGAGAGAGAGATCCCCGAAACCTGCTCGGCCCCGCCGCGTTCGGTCGCGGTGAATATCCCCAGTGTCGGGTCTGGAGTGCGCTCCAGGTTGAGTCTTTGAGCCAGAAGCTGTAGCCGCCGGGTCTCGGCTCGTAGCAGATTAAGTTCGTGGTTTCGCGTGAGGAACGATTCGCGGAGGGCTTGCTGACCTTGGGGCAAGGCTGGAACCGGAACACTGGGTACCGCAGGTGGCAAGACAATCGTGGGGTATCGCCGGCCAAACGTGGCCCGAATGCCAGCCAATTGGGCTTCAGCCACGCTCTGCAACGCTTCTGCCCGCATTAGTTCGGCTCCGGCCAGGGTCAGGTCGAGTTGGGCTAACTCACCGCGCTGAAGCCGACGCTCGACTTGCTTCTGAAGGGCCTGGATGTACTCAAGGTTGAGGAGGGCATTGCGATGCTCCGCCAGTGCTCGCAGATAGACAAACCATTGCTTGAGTAGCTCGCGGCTGGCTTCGTGAAGTGCATCGGTGTATTCGATGCCGGCGACTGTCTCGGTTTGTAAGGCCAACGCCGAGTCCTGCGCGCTCTTGCCCCAAAGCCGGAGTGGGCGCTCGAGACTGATCATCGATTCGGTCGATCGGCCTTCCGGGTAACCAGCGCGTCGACTTTGAATATTGCTACGAACCGTAAATTCAGCATGACCAGCCTGAATGCCTTTGGCCCGCTCGCGTTGCGCTTCGCGTTTGGCCAGGGCACTCGCGATTCCGGGGCTATTCAAGAGGTTGTCCTTGACGACGCTGGTGTCGGGAAGAAAGGGTAGGACCTCCTCCTGGGCATGCGTCGGGACCGGTGTTGTCAGCAACAGCGAATTCACAAGCACGATCGGAATCACCCGAAGGACGAATTTGAACAGCGCGCTTACACCTTTCATGACTTGAATAAGTCTGAGAATGACTTGGCGGATCCAAAACGCTTGAACAAAATTGGAAGTACCAGGAGCGTCAGAAGGGTCGATGTCAGGATTCCACCCGTCACCACGACGGCTAGAGGCCGCTGAATCTCCGAGCCGGGGCCACTGGCAAAAAGCAGCGGGATCATGCCCAGACCTGTGATTATCGCAGTCATCAAGACGGGTCGAAGCCGACGCTCGGACCCATTAAGAAC
>CAIPGD010000124.1 GCA_903864485.1 uncultured bacterium
CGACGACCGCAGGACCATCCACGCGCTCACCGCTGCCGAGTTGAGACCGCCGACGCAGGCGCGCAGATTGCCATTTGCCACCTCGGGTTTGATGGGGGTCCCGCACGTAAAACGCGCACTCCGTATCGACTGGCTCAGTTTCTGGCGCCGACCTCGGCTCTTCCTCGATCACATCGTCTTGCACCGGCGACGAAGAAATGGCTTCCACGGATATCGCTTCAATCACTAAAGCGCGCTTAAATGGCGTGAATCCAAAGCGCTTTTGATACGCTATTTCAAAGGCTTGAGAAAGCACGTTAACAGAAGGCTCGAGGTCAAGCGTCAGTGTGGAGTCACTCCCCTCGCGCCTCAACTGCACACGATGCACCAAAGTGATCCGCGCCGGATCCTCACCCTGGGCCTCAAGATCGGCGCGAGCAACAGCGGCAAGTCGCTGCGCAGTGGCTAGCGCCGCGACCAATCCGTCGGCATCGAGCAACCGTTCGATTGATTCTTCACGCATTGCGGTTTGACTCGCGAGGCCCATCCCGTATGCGGAAAGGACACCCGCAAGCGGATGAGCCAGCACGGTAGTCATCCCGAGGGCATCCGCAACCGCACATGCAAATTGCCCACCGGCGCCGCCAAAGACCGTCAGGCAATATCCTGTGACGTCGTGGCCCCGTTGAACCGAGATTTTCTTGATGGCATTTGCCATGTCCGCGACGGCGATGTCGATGAACCCCTGGGCCACCTCTTCGGCCGAATGGGGCCGGCCAGTCGCATCACTGACGTCTTTTGCGAATTCTTCGAATCGGGCAACCACGGTATCGCGATCGAGAGGCAGATTTGCCTCTGGCCCAAAAACTGCGGGGAAGTGCTCGGGCAACACGCGACCCAGAAGAACATTAGCGTCGGTTAGCGTGAGCGGTCCCCCTCGGCGATAACATGCCGGGCCAGGATCAGCACCCGCCGAATCGGGGCCCACGCGAAACCTCGCGCCATCGAAATGCAAAATTGACCCGCCACCTGCAGCAACCGTGTGAATGCGCAACATGGGGGCGCGTAGCCTTACGCCGGCCACCTGAGTCTCAAACTCACGCTCAAATTCACCGGAATAATGAGAGACGTCCGTCGACGTACCTCCCATATCAAAGCCAATCGCTCGCCCGAAACCAGCCCGTTCGCTGACCCGAGCCATCCCCACGATGCCGCCGGCAGGGCCTGATAAAACCGCGTCCTTGCCCTGGAATCGACCTGCGGCGGTTAAGCCTCCATTTGATTGCATGAACGACAGGCGCACCCCTGGCATCGCACGCGACAGCTGATCGACATAACGACGCAACACCGGCGTCAGGTACGCGTCAACCACCGTGGTGTCGCCCCGGCCAACCAGACGGACGAGGGGGCTCACCTGGTGGGACACCGAGACCTGGGTATAGCCAATTGATCGGGCGATTTCGGCGAGCGGGGATTCGTGCTGTTCGCCATAGCGATCCGCATGCATCAGGACAATCGCCACCGCGCGCAGGCCCTGATCGTAAGCGGCCTGCATACCCCGGCGGGCACTGGTCACATCAAGCGCTCGTAAGACTTCACCCGCCACATTGATCCGCTCGTCAACCTCGAGCACCTCGCGATAGAGCAGTTCGGGCAACACAATCTCGCGCTCGAACAGCTTTGGGCGGTTTTGGTATGCAATCCGGAGCGCGTCGCCAAAACCACGCGTAATCACTAGCAATGTGGGCTCACCCTTGCGCTCGAGCAACGCATTGGTTGCGACCGTCGTCCCGACTTTGACGACTTCGACCCGATCTGCGGGGATGGCCGAGCCTGGGGGCAAATCCAGTAAACGCCGAATCCCCTCGACTGCCGCGTCGTCATACTGTTCAGGCGCCTGCGACAGCAGCTTAGCGGTCACCAAGCGACCCTGAGGATTACGGGCAACGAGATCCGTAAAAGTGCCTCCCCGATCAACAAACACCTGCCACCGGTTTTCGGTCACACCAACTGTTGAAGTGTCCCGGGTGGACTGGGCGGCAAAAGATTTCGAGTTCAAGGGCTGGCAACGTCCTATGGGGAGAGGTTCGCGGTCGGGGCTCGATACCCGACAAGACTTAAGATGATACGGTGAAGCTCATCCGTCCAGATCCGAATGCCTGAGGTGCCCGAATGAAGAACCATCGTCTTGCATCGGTGGCAACGGTACGGGCAATTGAGGCCCACACCCGATCCTTGTTGCCCGCAGGCGAACTGATGCGACGCGCGGGAGCCGCCGCTGCTCGGCACATTACCGATTGCCTCATCAACGGTGGATATCCGACGGGACATATTGTCGTCCTGGTGGGCCCCGGCGATAACGGTGGAGACGGTCGAATCGCCGCGGCGGGGCTAAGGCAAAACGGCTACACCGTGGACGAAATTTCCGGAGATGACTCTCAAAAACTCCCTGTTTCAAACGATTTAATTGCCATCGTTGACGCCCTTTTTGGCATCGGGCTCTCTCGCCCCCTCGCCGGCGAGTGGATCCTCGCAGTCCAATGGATCAATGCCGCGCCCGAGTCGACCCTTCGATTTGCACTGGATGTCCCGAGCGGCCTCGATGCGGACACCGGCGCAATCGTAGGCTCGATCGCCGTGCGTGCCGACCTGACTGTCACCTTCCTGGCCGACAAACCCGGACTACATACCGGTCGAGGCCGCGATCTTGCAGGAAAGGTCGTGGTGGACGAATTGGCAGTGGATCTGGGCACAGAACTGGCCGCTGACGCCTCATCAATCCGCGATGGCTTTCTGTGTAATCCCGCACTCATCCGGCACCTTGCGCAGCCCCTGCACAGGAGTTCCGATACCCACAAAGGTGACTTCGGCACTACCGTGATTGTCGGCGGGTCGCGTGGGATGGCTGGCGCCGCACTCTTGGCAGGCCGGGCCGCTTTATTCTGTGGTGCCGGCAGGGTTGTGCTTGGATTTCCGGAGGGGGCTCCAATTGCGGTTGACCCGAACTATCCCGAGTTGATGTTGCGAGAGGCATCCGAGGCACTTGGCCACACGGGAGCCACCGCCATTGCCATCGGACCAGGTTTGGGCACCGACGCCACGGCGCGCAAGGTACTCGCGCTTGCCCTTGAACGGTCGACTCAGTCTGGCATCCCCCTGGTGATCGATGCGGATGCGCTGACCCTGATTGCAGGCAACCACGAACTGTCAGCGGCGTTGGCTCGGCGTGAACAGAAGCACCCCAACTGTCCAGCGATCCTGACCCCTCACCCCCTTGAAGCGGCTCGGTTGTTTGACAGCGCCAAGGCCGCAGACATCCAGCGGGACCGAATCGGGGCTGCGTGCAGGATCGCTCGCGAGCGACACTGCATCGTCGTTTTGAAGGGGTCGGGGACCGTAGTCGCCGCCAGCGATGGTTCCTGGTGGATTGCACCGGTCGGCAACCCCGCACTCGCAACGGGGGACACCGGAGACGTGCTCACCGGATGGATCGCGGGCTTGCTCGCTCAGACCATCCGCGCCAAGCGCCCGCCGATTGAAGCGACGTTGCTCGGCGTCTGGTGTCATGGACGTGGCGCTGAATCATGGGTCGAGGCCGGGCATCAACCCTCTGGAATGACGACTACAGAGCTACTGCCCCAGATGCGCGCGGTCTTTCATGAGGTCCTCCGCCCGGCGAGTCTCTTTTGAGGCAGGCATTTTGAACATCGGGAGTGGTCGACAAATGGCGGCTGGCATCTTGCAGCTGTTTTGTGCGTTATCGGTTCTGTCGGTCTTGGATGTCACCGGCAAGAAGATGGTGGGAATCGGCGTATCGGTCCTGATGGTCGGATGGTTTCGCTATCTCAGCCATTTGCTGCTCTTCAGCGCCATCGCGCTGCCGATGCGCGGGCGACGCCTCCTGTCGACCCGGTCTTTCTCACGACAGGCTGTGCGTGGCGTGCTGGTCGCACTGACGACGATCACTTTTTTTTCGGTCCTCAAACGGCTGCCACTGGCCGAGGCCACTGCGCTGAATTTTCTGGCGCCAGTGATGGTTTTACTTGCATCGCCTTGGGTACTCGGCGAACCCCTCCGCTGGAATCATGTACTCGGTGTGGTGATGGGCTTTACAGGCATGCTGGTCATCATCCGCCCTGGCGGTTCGTTGCCCCTGGAAGGCGTTGCGCTCGGGTTGCTCTCTGCCCTGATTCTGGCCGCCTTTCAAATGGCAACGCGCCGAGTGGCCGCTGACGATCCGCTCACAACGAATATTTACAGCGGCATCTTTGGTACGCTGGTTTTCACACTGTGCCTGCCCTGGGCTGGACCATGGCCCGATCTTGAGCCCCTGCAGTGGCTCCTGCTGCTATCCACCGGCGTGTCGGGTGCGCTGGGACACTGGCTGCAGATTCGGGCCTATCAAGCCGCGCCGGCGTCCCTACTATCGCCATTTGTTTATCTTCAGATCTTCGCCGCCACAGCGCTCGGGTGGCTAGTCTTCAATCAGCTACCCGATGGGATTACCGCCGCCGGGATGGGCTTAATTGTATTAGGGGGCATGACAACCGGCGCACTCGAGTGGCGGGCGCGTCGCACCAGTCAAATGCCGGCCGTCGTCTCGGAGAGAGTGGACTGATCTTCGACAATGCGCCCCGCCTCGATGCGGATACGGCGAGCACAGCGCTTTGCAACCCGTTCATCGTGCGTGACCAGGACAAGGGTCGAAGCGTATTCGCGATTCAGTTCGAACAGCAGCTCAATGACCCGTTCTCCCGTTGCCGCATCCAACGAACCCGTCGGTTCGTCCGCAAACAAGAGCGGGGGATGCAGTACAAAGGCACGTGCGAGCGCAACCCGCTGCTGCTCGCCACCCGACAGCGTCCGGGGGTAGTGATTCGCGCGTTGTGCCAATCCCACTCGCTCAAGCAGCGCCTGCGCCCTCGGCATCGGGCTAGCGGTGCCGACCAACTCGAGCGGTAGCAACACATTCTCAAGCGCGGTCAGATTGGGTAGGAGCTGAAAGGACTGAAAAACGAATCCGACTCGCTGGGAGCGCCATTTCGCCCGCGCTTCCTCGTCCATTGCGGTGAGGTCGTCGCCCAGTAACTGGATCTTTCCGGAACTTGCCTGATCGAGGCCCGCGAGCAAACCCAGCAGGGTCGACTTGCCCGACCCTGACGGTCCGATAACCGCAATGGATTCCCCTGCCGCGGCGCTGAAGCTCGCACTATCAAGAATGGTGAGGATTCCGTCCGCGTCACGAACGGTTTTGGTCAGACGATCTGCGATGATCGCGGGGGTCGCGGCTGGTTTCATGCCCGGCAGTGTACCGGCGAGTTTTGAGGCAGCGGTTTTGAAGTCCAACATTCGTAACATGCGTCGTTTATTTCTAGCTCAGACCCTCGTGTTGACAGCACTTTCGGCTCTGACACCCGAGCTCGCCAATGCGGTCCCAAAGCCACCCATTTTGCTCATCTTCGGCGACAGCCTTTCGGCCGAATATGGTCTCGTGCGCGGGAGTGGTTGGGTCGCCCTGCTTGAGCGCCGCTTGCAGCAAAATGGTCGAGATATCCAGGTCGTCAACGCCAGCATCAGTGGGGAAACCACAGCAGGAGGACGGAGCCGGCTCGGTGGTGTACTGGCCCGTGTGCGACCGCGTTGGGTGCTGATTGAACTCGGTGCGAATGACGCGTTGAGAGGCCTCGCGCTGGAATCGACGGAACACAACCTTAAAGCCATGGTTCTTGCCATCCGTGAATCGGGTGCGGAGCCAATTCTGGCGGGCATGATGATTCCGCCCAATTTTGGACTTTCATACAGCGAACGATTTCGGGATCTTTTTGGACGCGTCGCCAAGGCACAAAAAGCCCCAATCGTGCCGTTCCTGCTCGCGGGTATTGCCGATGAAGGCCCGATGAAAGCGGAGCTTTTTCAAGACGACCGGATCCACCCCAACGCCCAGGCCCAATCGCTCATTCTGGACAACGTCTGGGCCGTCGTCGGTCCCCTCCTCCGTTCAAAGTGAATTCAGATGATTGATCGCGTTCGAACCGCCCGCGTCATTGGTGGATCGCTCGGCGGACTTCTCGTCGCCAATTTGCTCTGGCGCGCCGGCTGGGATGTCAAGGTGTATGAACGCTCCGCGCAGGGACTGACCGGACGCGGCGCTGGCATCGTGACGCATCCAGAGTTGTTCGAAGCACTGCGCCAATGCGGCATCAAACTCGATGACACCCTTGGCGTTCGGGTGAAGTCTCGAATCACGTTGGCTCCTGATGGCACCACGATCGGCGAATTGCCCATGGAACAAGTGCTGACCGCCTGGGGTCAATTGTTTGAGCGACTCCGGCGAGCACTACCCGATGCCTGTTATGTCAATGGTCTTGGGGGTCTCTCGACCACCGAGTGCGATGACGGTGTGTTTCTTCACCGCAGCGACGGACAGACCGAGAAGATCGACCTGGTCGTTGCGGCAGACGGCATCCGATCCGGATTACGGGCGCAATTAGCCCCCGCGGTCTTACCCCAGTATGCAGGCTATATCGCTTGGAGAGGCTTGGTGGATGAACAGTCGATCACGCCTGCCACACGTGACTTGTTGTTTGAAAAGTTTGCATTTTGCCTGCCACCATCCGAGCAAATTTTGGGTTATCCGGTCGCTGGGCCCAACAACCAAGTCGATCCCGGAAACCGTCGATTCAACCTCGTCTGGTATCGACCCGCTGACGAAGATCTGGCCCTCAAGGACCTGCTGACCGATCACTCTGGACAGTTACATACTGGTGGTATTGCACCTCAACGGATCCGGCCTGAAGTCATCGCCAACATGCGGCAGGCTGCTCATGACTTACTGGCGCCACAATTTGCCGAGCTGATTAATCGGGTCGAGCAACCCTTCTTTCAACCCATTTATGATCTGAATTCAGAACAGCTGCATTTTGGGCATACCGTTCTCTTGGGCGACGCTGCCTTCGTAGCGAGGCCACATTGCGGCATGGGTGTTACCAAAGCGGCCGGTGATGCCGTCTCACTCGTCACGCACCTGAATACGGCGAGCACGATTAAGGATGCGCTCGCCGGCTACAGCGCAGAACGGGTTCAGTTCGGTCAAGCCGTCGTGTCATTTGCACGCCAATTGGGTGCCTATATGCAAGCCCAGCTTCGCACCCCTGCCGAACGGGCAATGGCGGAACGCTATCGAAGCCCGGAAGCCGTCATGCGCGAAACCGCGTCAAGCCAGGTTTTTTCAATCGACAAAACTCAACCGATAAAACATACAACCTATCAGGAGTAGACCCAGCATGAAGCCATTGCGCATTGGCGTCGTAGGTGCAGGAGCGGTTGGAGGTTACTTTGGTGGCATTCTTGCAAGAGGTGGCCACTCGGTCACCCTAATCGCCAGACCCGCTCAGGTCGAAGCCATCGAATCCAAGGGGCTTCGGATCGAGAGCGCGACGTGGCACGCCACATTGGGTTCACCCCAGCTTACGGCCACAACTGATCTCTCAGCACTCAGAACGATGGATGGCGTTTTGCTCTGCATCAAATCGAGTGATACCGAAGCGGTGGCAGCTCAAATTGGCGCATTCCTGGCCCCCGATTGCTGGGTCATGAGTCTTCAAAATGGCGTTGATAACGCCAGTCGAGCTTCGCAGGTGCTTGGTCGCGCGGTGATTGCGGCTGTTGTCTATGTGGCGACCGCAGCACCCGAACCGGGTCTAATCAAGCATTTTGGCCGTGGCGATCTGATCATCGGCAATCCTGCGGCGCGATCCTTTGCTCCGCTCAGTGATGGCGTCCTGCAGGACATCGCAGATCGTTTTAGCGATGCCGGAGTCCCAGTCAAGGTGAGCGACGCGGTCACCCACGCACTGTGGTCCAAACTGTTGGTGAACTGCGTCTTCAACGCACTCTCAGCGTTGTCGCAGATGGATTACGGCACTCTCGCAGCCCACGCGCCAACTCGCCAAATCATGCAAGCCATCCTCGACGAGGTGCTTGCTGTGGCGGCCGCGGCCGGAACGCCTCTAACGCCGATGGAAGCCGCCGAGGCGACCGAAAAGATCATTCAGGGGATGCCGCGTCAGAAATCATCCACTGCACAGGACCTGGCGCGCCGAAAGTTGACGGAGATCGACCATCTCAATGGCTTTATCGCTCGTGAGGGACTCCGGCTCGGGGTTCCAACCCCGGTCAACTCGACCGTCCATGGTCTGGTCAAGTTGTTGGAGTCTGGTTTTTGATCAAAGACCTGCCTGCCGAGTTCGCAGACTGGATTAGAGCGCTGGGTCTAAGTTCGACAACGTCTCTACGAGGTGAGCCGCTTGCTGGCGGAGTTTCATCCGATATCTGGCGGGTCGATCTGGCGAGCGGACCGGTCTGCGTCAAGCGCGCGCTCTCGGTCCTGAAGGTTAAAGCCCATTGGGAAGCGCCGATCGTGCGCAATCAATACGAAGCCCGCTGGATGCAGTTTGCGGCAGAAGTCGTGCCGGGCTCTGTTGCTGAATGTCTGGCGAGCGACCCCGATCGCGGTATGTTGCTCATGCCGTACCTGCCATCCGCCGAATACCCTCTTTGGAAAGAAATGTTGCGCGATGGCACGATCCGCGGCGAGGATGCCGCTGGCGTAGGAAATATGCTCGGGGCCATTCATGCGCGCTCTGCAGCTCGACCGGAGTTGGCGGCGCAATTTGATTCCGCGACGATCTTCCATGCGATTCGACTCGATCCCTACCTGGGTGAAGCCGCTAGAAAGAACCCTGACGATGCCATGGTCCTCGAACACTTGATCCAAACCACGGCGAACACTCGCCTTGCTTTGGTCCATGGCGATGTCAGCCCAAAAAATATCTTGATCGGGCCGGGCGGTCCGGTCCTTTTGGACGCGGAATGCGCCTGGTGGGGAGACCCGGTCTTTGACCTCGCCTTCTGCCTGAATCACCTGCTGCTCAAACGGGCCTGGCGGCCCCAATGGACAAACCGCTATCACGGCGCTTTCAGCGCCCTCCTCGACTCGTATCGAAATTCAGTTCTTCAATGGGGGTTGTGGGAGCCTTGGGAAGACCTGGAGGCGCGCTGCGCACGAC
The DNA here is from genome assembly GCA_903864485.1 of uncultured bacterium. Taxonomy (GTDB): domain Bacteria; phylum Pseudomonadota; class Gammaproteobacteria; order Burkholderiales; family Burkholderiaceae_E; genus RFPW01. The sequence continues at coordinate 9,048 of CAIPGD010000124.1, forward strand.
TGTTACCTGCGCTCCTTCTGGCACGCATCGATGGCAAGTCACCGGTCGAATACCTCGACCTGGATGATCAGCCGGGCGGCCAGCGCGATCAAATCCGCCGACTGGCGCGACAATACCTCCGACATCCAACGACTCGATTAGAGGCAATCAATCAGGGCTGGGCCAATGAGCACAATCACATCCATTCAGGCCCGGCGGGTCTGGGATAGTCGCGGTCGTCCGACCGTCGAAGCCGAGATCGGCCTCGCCGACGGCAGTTTCGGTCTCGGGCTAGCGCCAGCGGGTGCATCCACTGGATCCCGCGAAGCGCGCGAATTGCGCGACGGCGGAACCGCGTTTCAGGGCAGAGATGTTCAGCAAGCACTGACCAATATTCGGGGTCCGATCGCCCAACGAATCGTCGGGATGGCGGTTGATGCGCAGAGTGCGATCGATGAGGCACTGATTGGGTGCGATTCTTCGCCCGACAAGGTGCATATCGGGGCAAATGCCACCCTCGCCGTATCGATCGCATGTGCGCAGGCGGCCGCGTCGTCCAATAAGTTGCCCCTCTATGAGTGGCTCGGCCGACAAAGAATTGCCAGCGAGGATGACCCAGCAGCCTGGCTAATCCCTCTGCCACAAATCCAGATTTTTGGGGGCGGTGCCCATGCGGGGCGACGGGTCGACATTCAGGATTTCATGGTGACGTGTCCACGCGCCACTAGTTTTGCCGAGGCGCTCGAATGGACCGCTGAGGTCTACGCGGCGGCGGGGCGTTGGATGGCAGCGCGTGGCAGGCTCGGGGGGGTCGCCGATGAAGGCGGCTGGTGGCCTGATTTTGCTCAAAATGAGCATGCCCTCGACGCACTGGTCGATGCAATCGAGATGGCCGGATTCACACCGGGACACGAGGTTGCCATCGCACTGGACATTGCTGCCTCGGAACTCGGTCAACAGGGCCGCTATCGATTGGGCCTTGAGCAGCGGGAACTGGATTCGGATGGTCTCAGCGAAATGTTGCTGGGATGGCTGGATCGATACCCCATCGTTTCGATCGAAGACCCTCTCGCGGAGGATGACCCCGAGGGCTTTGCCGCATTTACCCGAGCAGCCGGCGATCGGGTGCAAATCGTCGGCGACGATTTTCTGGTCACCGATGCCACGCTTATTGCCCAAGCGGCCCACAGCGGCGCTGCCAATACCGTCTTGATCAAACCAAACCAGCGTGGAACCCTCACCGAAGCGCTCGCGGCATGGAGGCAGGCACAAGCCTGCGGTTATTCCGGCATTGTTTCCGCGCGCTCGGGTGAGACCGAAGATCACAGCATCGTCCACCTGGCCATCGGTTGGGGGGTCGGCCAACTCAAAGTCGGTTCGTTTGCCCGAGGGGAGCGGACCGTCAAATGGAACGAAGCGCTGCGGATCGAAGATCGGCTGGGTTCAAGGTGCCGGTTTGCCGGCGGAGCAGCGTTACACAAGGACAAGAGGGGAGACACACGATGACCGAACTTGAGCAATTTTTAAGTGCGCGCGACGCACTGCTGACCCGCCGGACCGACTGGAAGGCTGCACAGCGTGACTTTGAATGGCCCAAGCTGACCCACTTCAACTGGGCACGCGATTACTTCGATACCGTCGCCCGCGATAAC
>CAIPGD010000125.1 GCA_903864485.1 uncultured bacterium
GCAGGAAAAGTTCAAGGCGAAATTCGGCTACGACCTCGGCGTGCCGCTCAACTGGAGTGCCTACGAGGATATCGCTGAATTTTTCTCCAACGATGTGAAGACGGTGGATGGCAAGCCGATTTACGGACATATGGACTACGGCAAAAAAGATCCTTCACTCGGATGGCGCTTTACCGACGCTTGGCTATCGATGGCCGGAACGGCCGATAAGGGGATTCCCAATGGGTTGCCGGTCGATGAGTGGGGCATCCGCGTAGCCGCTGACAAGTGCACGCCAGTGGGGGCTTCTGTTGCCCGGGGCGGTGCGACCAATTCGCCAGCGGCGGTCTTCGCACTCACCAAATATGTCGACTGGATGAAGAAATACGCCCCGAAAGAGGCGATCGGAATGACCTTCGGCGAGGCTGGTCCTGTGCCGGCCCAGGGCCAGATTGCCCAGCAGATTTTCTGGTACACGGCGTTCACCGCCGACATGACCAAACCGGGCTTGCCGGTGGTTAATACAGATGGCACACCCAAGTGGCGCATGGCACCGGGCCCCAATGGACCGTACTGGAAAGACGGCATGCAGAACGGTTATCAGGACGTCGGCTCCTGGACCTTCTTCAAAGACCATGATGCCAACCGGACAGCCGCTGCTTGGCTCTACGCGCAGTTTGTGACGGCCAAGACCACATCGCTCAAGAAATCCATTGTTGGCCTGACCTTCGTGCGCGACAGCGATATTCGCAGCGAATTCTTCACCCAGAATGCAGCCAAATACGGTGGGCTTGTTGAGTTCTACCGAAGCCCCGCGCGGGTCGCGTGGACGCCGACTGGCACCAACGTCCCTGATTATCCAAAGCTCGCTCAGCTTTGGTGGAAAAACGTGGCTCAGGCGGTGACCGGGGAGAAGACGCCTCAGGGTGCGATGGATACGCTAGCCGACGAAATGGACCAGGTTCTGGGTCGACTTGAACGGGCCGGGATGGCGAAATGCGCGCCAAAACTCGCCGCAAAAAGTGACCCCGCCAAGATGCTGACTGATAAGGCAGCTCCTTGGAAGAAATTGGCCAATGAGAAACCGAAGGGTGAAACGATCGATTACGAAACCCTCTTGTCGGCCTGGAAAGCCGGAAAGGTTCGGTAATTCGGTAACTTGATAGGTCGATCGGGCCGGCGGTTCAGTCCGCCGTCAACTTGAGTCGGGTAGGTTGCCGACGCTCGATCGACCACTTCAGCAACGCGGCACAGCGGTAAAAGCCGTGGGCGAACTTGCCGTAAGGCATCGTTGCAAAAAAGGCCATGACGGCGCCCAGATGCAAGCAAAGCGTCAGCGGCAGGGCCGCGGATTCGCGCAGAACTGCGAGGCCGAGGCCGCTCGAACCAACCAGGAAAAGGAGTGCGATAAACCCACGGTCCATGGGCGCATTGTCGGCATCGCCATGCTGTGGATCGCGATTCAGATTCAGCCATCCAAGGCCGATCGTTCCAATCACGAGACCAATTCCACCGAGCGTACCGAGTATTTTGGGGAGGCTGATCCAGTCATAGGGCGCTGACCAACCCAGTCCATAGTGGTAAAGCGTTGCGACCGAGGTCGATGCAAAACAAAGCACGAACCCGTAGAACGTGGCGTGATGAAAATGTCGTCTCGCATGGGTAAAGCGATCGTCGGCC
>CAIPGD010000126.1 GCA_903864485.1 uncultured bacterium
CCGGCGAAACCGGCGAATCCGGCGAATCCGGCGCAGAGGGCGGCGGCGATTGTTTGGTGCGCTTGCGCCTGGCGCGCGACGCTCACGTGCCGGCACTCAATCAAGTCGTCGGACTGAAAGTGTTTGGACCGCACACGCGTTTTTATGATGCGCAGGAACAGCTCATCGGTCGTGAATCCGAGGGCGCACTGCCATGATCAAACCCGTTAATCAGAAGGCCTGGTGGCTCGTCTTGCCGGTGGTCATTTGCGTGGCGTTCTCGGCGATTCTTCCGCTGATGACGGTCGTCAACTATTCGGTGCAAGACATCATTTCGCCCGAGCGTCGCGTTTTTGTCGGCACTGAATGGTTTGTTTCCGTGTTGCGAGACGAAGAACTGCATTCGGCGATGGTGCGGCAATTGATCTACTCATTTGCCGTTCTTGCGGTTGAGGTTCCGCTCGGTATTGCGCTGGCGCTGGCGATGCCAATTGCGGGTTGGCGGGCGTCCGCGACGCTCGTGCTGGTCGCGCTGTCGCTTCTGATCCCCTGGAATGTCGTCGGGACGATCTGGCAGATTTTTGGTCGCAGCGATATTGGCCTGCTGGGGGCTGCTCTTCAGGCAATTGGACTCGACTATAGCTACACGGGTAATCCAACGCATGCCTGGCTGACCGTGCTCGCGATGGATGTCTGGCACTGGACGCCATTGGTGGCCTTGTTGTGTTACGCCGGCTTAAGAGCGATTCCCGAGGCGTTTTATCAAGCGGCCCAGATTGACGGAGCCAGTCGACTGGCCGTTTTTCGTTACATCCAGTTGCCCAAGCTACGCGGGGTTCTCATGATCGCTGTGCTGCTGCGATTTATGGATAGCTTCATGATCTATACCGAACCATTCGTTCTCACGGGTGGCGGACCTGGCAACGCGACGACTTTTTTGTCGCAGTACCTGACTCAAAAGGCGGTTGGGCAGTTTGATCTGGGTCCTGCGGCGGCATTTTCCTTAATCTATTTTTTGATCATTCTGCTGTTCTGTTTTGTTCTCTACAACTGGATGCAACGGGTCGGTACGCAGTCAACTTCCGCTGTGGTCGCCGTCGCTGGCGAGAAGGGTGCCGCATGAAGGGAGCACGTTGGCACGGCTTTTTTTTGACGAGCTATCTCGTCTTCGCGCTCCTGCCCATCTACTGGATGGTGAACATGAGTTTCAGAACGAACGAGGACATTCTGTCGAGCTTTTCGTTTTTTCCGAAGCACTTCACCTGGGCCAATTACGCCGTGATCTTCACCGATCCGGCCTGGTATTCGGGCTACATCAATAGCCTGATTTATGTTGCGATCAACATGGTGATTTCAGTCACCGTCGCGCTACCGGCGGCCTACGCGTTTTCGCGTTACCGATTTATCGGCGATCGCCATGTCTTTTTTTGGTTGCTGACAAACCGGATGACGCCGCCGGCGATTTTCCTCCTGCCCTTTTTTCAGCTCTACAGCACCGTGGGACTGATGGATACCCATCTGGCGGTTGCGCTCGCTCACCTCGTCTTCAATGTCCCGCTTGCGGTCTGGATTCTTGAGGGATTCATGAGTGGGATCCCTCGCGAAATTGATGAGACGGCTTATATCGACGGCTATACCTTCCCGCGGTTTTTTTTGGTGATCTTTCTCCCCTTGATCAAGGCGGGGATAGGGGTCACCGCATTTTTCTGTTTCATGTTTTCGTGGGTCGAGCTTCTGCTCGCCCGCACGCTGACCAGCGTCGATGCCAAGCCGATCGTGGCGACCATGACCCGAACGGTGAGTGCTTCTGGAATGGACTGGGCGGTACTTGCGGCGGCGGGGGTGTTGACCATCGTTCCAGGTGCAATCGTGATCTGGTTCGTTCGCCATTACATCGCGAAGGGTTTTGCCATGGGACGCGTTTGATGAACGGAATTACAAGGAGTGCACGAAGTGCTTGACTGGATGGTCTGGACCGTCCCGGTCGCAGTCTTTTTTACCGTGATCGTTCTGATGCTGATCGGAATGACGGTCTGGGAAATTCGATCACCAACGGCCGAGCGCCGGGGGTTTTTACCGATCTCGACGACGCGTGGCGACCGGTTGTTCATCGGATTATTGTCGGCTGCATACGTCAATCTCGCGTTCGTTGGCATGGGTGATCGACTCGCGCAATGGTTTGCGCTGGAGGGTGAACCCAGTCCGTGGATCGGACTTGCACTATCGATATTGCTTTTGGTTTGGGTGATGCGAAGGGGCTGACACGCCTTATTCATCGAGAACGGATTCACGGCCTGAAGCTCCCGCCAGGTCGGATTCGCAGGACGACAAGCGGGGCAGACTTGATTTGATTAACCACAGGAGACCGAGACCATGAAGTACCGTTTGAACTACCGCTACACGCTGTTGGCCGTGTCAATCGCGGCCGCCTTGAGTGCCCAAAACGCTTATGCGGGCGAGGCGGAAGCGAAGAAGTGGGTCGATACCGAGTTTCAGCCGTCAACGCTGAGCAAAGATCAGCAAATGACCGAGATGAAGTGGTTCATCGATGCCGCTGCCAAACTCAAGGCAAAAGGCGTCAAAGAAATTTCAGTCGTGTCGGAAACGATCACGACCCATGAATACGAATCAAAGACCCTCGCGAAGGCCTTCGAGGAGATTACGGGGATCAAGGTCAAGCATGATCTGATTCAGGAAGGCGACGTCGTCGAAAAACTGCAGACATCGATGCAGTCGGGTAAGTCGATCTACGATGGCTGGATTTCGGATTCGGACCTGATCGGGACGCACTATCGGTATGGCAAAATTTTGCCGTTGTCTGACTATCTCGCGGGCGCAGGCAAGGAATTCACCAACCCAGGCCTCGACCTGAAGGACTTCATCGGGACGAGCTTCACCACGGCGCCCGATGGCAAGCTCTACCAGTTGCCTGATCAACAGTTCGCCAACCTTTACTGGTTTCGGGCAGACCTGTTCGCACGCAAGGATTTGCAGGATAAGTTCAAGGCGAAATTTGGCTACGACCTCGGTGTGCCGCTCAACTGGAGTGCCTACGAGGATATCGCTGAATTTTTCTCCAACGATGTAAAGACGATTGATGGCAAGCCGATTTACGGGCACATGGACTACGGCAAGAAAGACCCGTCACTCGGCTGGCGCTTTACGGACGCGTGGCTGTCCATGGCGGGAACGGCCGATAAGGGGATTCCCAATGGCTTGCCGGTCGACGAGTGGGGCATCCGGGTCGCAGCCGACAAGTGCACTCCAGTGGGTGCTTCTGTTGCCCGCGGCGGTGCAACCAATTCGCCGGCGGCGGTCTTTGCGCTCACCAAATATGTCGACTGGATGAAGAAATACGCCCCGAAAGAGGCGATCGGAATGACCTTCGGCGAGGCCGGTCCAGTGCCAGCCCAGGGCCAGATTGCCCAGCAAATTTTTTGGTACACGGCCTTCACCGCCGACATGACCAAGCCGGGCCTGCCAGTGGTTAATACGGATGGCACACCCAAGTGGCGCATGGCACCGGGCCCCAATGGGCCGTACTGGAAAGACGGCATGCAGAACGGTTATCAGGACGTCGGCTCCTGGACCTTCTTCAAAGACCATGATGCCAACCGGA
>CAIPGD010000127.1 GCA_903864485.1 uncultured bacterium
CCGCTTCTACTTCTCCGAGAGGCGCTTCGTGCAAGGACTCGAGAAGCAGGTCCACGAGACGCGATCGGTCGTCCGGGGCAAGTGCTTTGCCTCGCTCAGCGAGTTCAACCAGTTGATCGTTCATGGTGGGCTCCGTGGAAGGGGTAGCAGTTTACCGCTGGGGCGCAGCGCGGGTTGCCAACTTTGAAGCCGTGGCGCTGCGAAAGTTGCAGCAGTTGAATGCCGCGACTGAGCTGGAGTTCTTGCGCGTGTAACCATGGAACATGCTGGAAGACTGGCTCAAACCCATGGCGATCAGCCAGTACGCACTTGCCAAAGCCATTGGCGTACCACCCCGGCGAATCAATGAAATTGTCAAAGGCTTGCGCGGTATCACCGTAGACACGGCCTTGCGCCTGAGCGTCTTCTTTGGCACCGATGCGTAAAGCTGGGTCAATTTACAAATCCACTACGACACGGAGCATGCCCGCGTTGCCATGGCTGATGTACTGGGCCGCATCGTGCGGCGTGAACTAGCTGACGATCATCACGAGACGCCTAACGGTTGAGCTCATCTGGTACCAACGGCGTGGAGACAGTGGCAAATAGTTCCGAAGACGGGGGGTTAGTCCGCCGTTCAATCGGTGGGCGGCAGTTGCAGCGGTGTAAATCGCAGAATCTTCCCAGTGAGCTCGGCGATCTTGTAAGAAGTTACCTTTCCATTCGCGCTGATCTGAAGGATCGATTTGTCGGCACTCATTTTCCAGGTGCATGGCTTGAAATAATGACCATCGTCAGGAGCCAGAAAGAGGAATTCACAACGTCCGGTCCGAGCGAACGTGTATTCCATCCTGAACCGGCACGTCGGAAAGTCCATCGATGCGTCGGGGCGGAAAATCTGAATCGTTGCGCCCCGTTCTTCCTCTTCCCTGGAGTGAACCCAGTTCTGGAACAAGTCATTGATATCAATTTGGCGACGTGTCCCGTTCGTCTCCGTACCAGACGCCTGTGCCGTGTCCGGTGCGGCGCATAGCGCTTGTGTTGACAGACATGACCAGAGACTCAGGATCGCAAATGAGCGCAACACGGTTTTGTTCATAATTTTCGGCCTTACGTTCGCGCTAAGCGGGCGACGACTGCAGGACGCCAGGTCCGAGTTGGCAAAAATGTACGGCGCACCCACGGCCCGGGTTTGGTGGCCTGCCGTTGGCGCTCCGCCAAAGCGAGGAGTTAGACCACAGCGGCCGCAGTAGACGCATTGAAGTGTTTCCAAAGGAGAGTAATCCGATTCTCCAAGGCGTTCTTCTGGCGACCCACGGATTGAGGGTAACCGACCACGAACGCCACGATCCAAGCATCTGAACGAAGCTTCTGAATGTCCTTGTCTGACATGTGCGCGGTGTGCGCTAGCGCATTCCTTAAACGCCTGAGTCTGTCTAGGGAAACGACGATGTTGTGCTTCGACTTCAGCGGACGAGGAAGTGCAATGTTTCGGAGTATCTCAATCTATGCCGCGAACGATAGTCTCGATAGAACAAGTTCATGGAACTCCATATCGTGCCTACGATTCGAGAAGTACGCGGCGAGCAATTCATCGAGCCGGGTCTCGAAGATTGCGACCCAACGGATGATGTGTCCTGCGAAGTCGTCGGACTGCAGCAACTCTACGAAGCGATCTTGGGTGCGAGACATTCTGGAGCCTAACATAATGCCGCCGGGCGCATATCTTGGGACTCCCAAGTTAAACGACGAAATAAGCGGGGCATGCCGGTTTGATCGAAACAGCGAAAAGTTGCGCAAAGCCCCTTGGTATTTCTCTTTGGCATGCATGCGCTGTATGAAATTTGAGTGTTCATGATGTTCTCTAAATCCGCCTCCGATATTCCCCAGTCGCCCCACTTGCTGGGTCAGCTTCGGGAAGAACTAAGGCGAAAACACTATAACTTGCAAACTAAATAAGCACGCCTGTGTTGGGTGAAATTTTTTGTTTGACGGCATGGCTGTGACGGCCAGACTTTTGCGCAGTTCGTTCTAAAGCCCCCGCTGAATCAACATCTTCTGCACGTCGCTAGTCCCCTCATAAATCTGGCACACGCGCACATCGCGGTAAATGCGCTCCAGGGGGAAGTCGTTCACGTAGCCGTAGCCGCCCAGGGTTTGGATGGCGGCGCTGCAGACTTTTTCGGCCATTTCGC
>CAIPGD010000128.1 GCA_903864485.1 uncultured bacterium
CCGATCATGTGCAACTTCGGCGCTTGCACCGGATCGCCGAGCGCATCATCCCGCACGCAGCGAAGTTCAACGTTCGGGCGCCGCAGTGGCGGTGGGAGGTTAATTTGATCGGCTCAAACCAGATCAATGCGTTTTGTATGCCGGGCGGAAAGATCGCTTTTTATAGTGGAATTATTCAAAAATTAAAGCTGACCGATGACGAAATCGCAATGGTGATGGGGCACGAGATTGCACATGCCCTGCAGGAGCACGGCCGCGAGCGGGTGGGCAAAGCGCGGGTTGCACAGGCGCTCACCCTTGGCGCATCGGTGCTCTCGCATGTCATGGGATATGGTGACTTGGGAGGGCAGTTGGTTTCAGGCGGCTCTCAATTGGCCTTGCTTAAATTCTCGCGAGAGGACGAAACCGAGGCCGACCGGATCGGGATGGAGATTGCCGCCCGTGCCGGTTACGACCCGCGGGGTGCCGAGATACTGTGGGAAAAAATGGCTGCGATCGGCAAGGGTCAGCCGCCACAGTGGCTCTCCACCCACCCGTCGCACGACACCCGAATTCGCGAAATTGAGGCCTTACTCCCTCAGATGTTGCCGCTCTATGCCCACGCCAAAGGGATTTCAATGGGGGCTCTACCAGACTATGGTCGATAGAGCTGCATCGGAGGGGATTCGTCTCTCCAAGCGCCTCGCCGATCAGGGTCTGGCATCGCGGCGCGAAGCCGATACCTGGATCGAGGCTGGCTGGGTCCTGGTCGATGGCCGACCTGCCGTATTGGGCCAACGGGTGCAGCCGCACCAGCGGGTCGAGATCGATCCGGCTGCTCGCCAGCAACAGGCGCAGCGCGTGACGATTCTTTTGAATAAACCGATCGGTTACGTCAGCGCGCAGGCCGAGGACGGCCACCAACCCGCGTCGGTCCTGATTACCGGCCCGAATCGGTGGGCGAACGATCGGGGTGGACTGAAATACCACCCTGGGCACTCACGGCACTTGGCGCCCGCGGGGCGTCTCGATATTGATTCGACGGGTTTGCTGGTATTGACCCAGGATGGCCGAATGGCTCGGCATTTAATCGGCGAAGACAGTCAGGTTGAAAAAGAGTATCTGGTCCGTGTCGAACCCCTGAACCAGGGCCGCCCGCCCTTATCCGACGCGCTCAAGCGCTTGCATTTCGGGCTGGTTCTCGATGGCGTAGCGCTCAAGCCCGCCAAGGTCAGCTGGCAAAACGAAGAACAACTGCGATTTGTGCTGCGCGAAGGTCGTAAGCGTCAGATCCGACGCATGTGCGAGCTCGTGGGCTTTAAGGTCACCGCACTTAAGCGCGTCCGCATCGGCAGTGTGGTGCTCGGCGGCCTGCCGCTCGGGCAGTGGCGTTATCTGCGTAGCGACGAGCGGATCTAGGTGGCTTTTCCCCATAAAGTCGATAGCGGCGCAGCCCAAATACCATGGCCGAGTGGCAGCGTTTCATCACCGTCGTAGAGCAAAACGCCCATTTTGAAACGATCTCCAGCTAAGCCAGCGAACTTCTTCAGGCCCCGCAGATCGCCCTCGTTGACCGTCGCAGTGGCCTTGACTTCGACCCCTACGACTTGCCCCGCGGCATTCTCAATGACGAGATCGACCTCGACCTTGTCGGAATCGCGGTAATACAGGAGCCTGTAATCACCTTCAGAAGTCGTTGAGTGCTTGAGAAGCTCCCCGAAGATGAATGTTTCAAGAACGTTCCCGAAACGAGTTCGATTACGTTCAACCTCCTCTGCCGTCAAGTCAAGCAATGAGGCGAGCAGTCCAGAATCGATGAACTGCAGCTTTGGCGTTTTGACGATTCGATTCAGACGATTACGCGCCCAAACTTCGACGCGCTTGAGGAGGACCATCTGTTCGAAGACACCGAGGTAGCGCGAAGCGGTCTTGGCGTCCAAACCCACCTGCCCGCCGAGTTGGGTGTAGTTGCACAGCTGCCCAGCAGTTTGTGCAACCGCCCGCAGAAATCGGGGTAGTTGATCGAGCTTCTCAATGCCTGATAACTCACGAACGTCCCGTTGGATGATGGCGTCGAGGTACTGTCTGGACCAAGCGGCACGCCGTCTGGCGGTCAAACGCGATATTGCTTCTGGGTAGCCTCCGCGCAATACCCGACCAACTAAATCGTTGGTTCGAACGGGCCCCCCAGGCTTTGGCAATCGACTCGCGAATGCACCGTCGATCCAGTTCGCTGATTGCCCTTCAATCTCGGATTGGGACAGCGGTAGTAGCGACAGGGTTTCCATGCGCCCTGCCAACGAATCGGCCACGGTCGGCAAAGCCATCAAATTGGCCGATCCAGTCAGCAAAAAACGGCCTGGGCGGCGGTCTTCATCAACGCTTTTCTTGATCGCCAGCAACAGCTGCGGCGCGCGCTGAATCTCATCGATTACCGCGCGGTCTAGGCCTCTAATCATGCCCACCGGGTCCTCGCGTGCAGACAGAAGCGTGACGGTATCGTCCAGAGTCAGGTACCGCATCTCGCTTCCTGCGAGCTGACGCACCAAGGTTGTTTTGCCCGCCTGCCGCGGGCCAGCCAGAAGAACCACGGGGGTGTCTGCCATGGCATCGACAATGCGTGGCGTAATCCAGCGCGGGAAGAGGGGCATTGAATTCATGCCCTTATGATGCCGGAAATTACGGAATCAAATCGCGTAAATATCGGAATGTAGTCGCGTAAATTACGGAATCAAGCCGCGTAAATTACGGAATGTTTTCGACTAAATTTTTGATTTCAAAGTCTATTTAATGAATAGTCGATCGTCAGAGGTGCGTGATCGCTGAAGCGCGAATCGGTATGGATCGACGCGGCCTGCGCGCACGCTGCGATGCCTGGGGTGGCGATCTGATAGTCGAGTCTCCAGCCCACATTCTTGGCCCAGGCCTGCCCGCGGTTGCTCCACCAGGTATAGCGCTCGGGGCTGGGATCGATCCGGCGAAACACGTCGACATAGCCGATCTCGTCAAAAACCCGCGTCAACCAGGCCCGCTCTTCGGGGAGAAACCCGGAGTTTTTTTGATTACTTTTCCAGTTCCGAAGATCAATCGCCTGATGCGCAATATTCCAGTCGCCACAAACAATCACCTCGCGCCCAGTTGCCCGCAGCTGTGCCAAATGGGGCAGCAAAATGTCCATGAAGCGAAACTTCGCCTGTTGCCGCTCGTCGGAACTCG
>CAIPGD010000129.1 GCA_903864485.1 uncultured bacterium
ACCCAACCCATTACGCCGTCGCAATTCGCTACGTTGAAGGCCTTCATCTTGCGCCCGTCGTGGTCGCCAAGGGGACGGACGAGATCGCCGCGAAGATTCGAGAGGCGGCGGCCGAATTTGATGTTCCGATTGTCCGTAGCCCGGCGCTTGCACGTACGCTCGAGGCGATGTGCGAGGTGGGTGGTTCTGTGCCACAGGGACTTTATCGCGCGGTGGCGGCCGTGCTCGCATGGGCCTATGCGATTCGTCGCAACCCAGCTAAGCGGCCGCGCGAGCCGGATGCGGATCAGTTGATCGACGAACCGCCCGAATTGATTCGATAACCGATTCGTAAACCGCGTCAGCGCCCTGCGAGGGTCCAAGCCCCCCGATTCGGATGTTGATCGGGGCTGTTGCCCGTGGTCGGAGCGGCGACTGGCACCAACTGTACGGTCCGCCCGGCCATCGCGATTTCAACCGCATTGCGATCGCTCACTTCGACTCGTTCGGCTCGGCCCGACATGAGGACAACGCGGTCACCCGGGCGCAGCGTGAGCTGAGTAGCTCCCTGGCCCAGCACAAGATCGACCGCGACGGCCGCGCGCGCCTTGATTTCCAGAGCGGCTTCGGTTGGGGCCGACACCTGCGACCCGGGCAAAATCGCATAGGGTCCTGCGTTCGCTTGAGGAGGCGTTTGATCGGCAGCAGGCACTAGGTGGGCCGCCGGTACATCGGGCATCGCTTCCTTCACGCCCTGAGCGTTAGGTTCAGCGTCAGGCGCAGCATTGGGCACCTTGGTCTCGGCCGCTTTGGCGGTCTTTAAGGCTGCCGATGGTGCCGAAGAACGCAGATCTTCCAGTTCATTTTCATCGACCGGAGGCGCGGCCGGTATCAGGGCTGCACCAATGGCGGTCGCGACCACAACACTCGCAGCCCCGAGGGCAATATAGCGCTGGCGCGAAGTGACCGGCTTGGGCGGCGCCAGGGGCGGGATCTCGGCGCCTGGCGAGAGCGGGCTGGTCGCTTTGGGGGCCGATCCGGGCGCTGACCGAGGGGTTGAGGCGGGCGCCGGCCACTCTGGCTCCAGTGGCTGGAGGTCCGCCCATGACTCGGGCAGCTTGAATCGAATCAGCAGTCGCCGCGCCAGTTCAGCCCGTTGCTCTTGCGTGGCGAAACCGTCGGTCGAGCCCGTTTCTAGCGCCCTGATCTGCGCAACGGGTAACCGGAGCTCGAGTGCAATGGATTCGAGCGGGAGAGCGAGCGCAATGCGCGCAGCCCTGAGCGCGACGCCGACTTCGGTGTGACTTTGCACCGGCGCTCGTGCTCAGTGCACAGCGGCCGTGGTCGCGTCGATGTAGGGGACCCAACGCCCCCCTTCACGCTTCCAGTAATCGCGGACCGATTGCCCCCGCCGGTCAATGTATTCCGCGACCATCGTCCGCTCAGCCTCTAGGTGGTAAACACTGCGTGCCGCGTTCTCTTTCGGACTGCCGGTTCCGCTCGCGCCCCCGCCGCCGTTTGCTCGATTTCCGCCATTCGCAGCGACTTTTTGAAACATTTCGATGGGCAGTTCTGCGAGTTGGTTCGAGGCCATCGTCCGCCAGGCGGCGGGGCTTAACCAATTGGTTTGGGGGACTACGACGACGGTCGTTCGACCGGGCTTGGCGTATTTTCGCAGGGCCAATAAATCTTCGTTGGCCAAAACGACACAGCCGTCGGACGCGAGTGGCGGGCGCGCATAGCGGTCGGAGGGTACGCCGTGAACCCAGATCCCCGAACCAGTTTTGGCCTGTGCCCGATCCATTGGGTTGGGGTAGTCCAGCGGCAGGGCCAGTGGCCCGTAAAAATCAATCAGCTTGGCGCCCGGAATCTCGCTGAGGATGCGGTAAACCCCTAATGGGGTCTTGCGGTCGCCTTCGCGCTCTTTCCCCACCCCTTGCTGGCCCACAGTGACATAGTGGCTTGCGACCACGGCGATTGAATCGCCTTTTCGGTTGAGGATCCAGAGGCGCGACCGTTCCGATTCGACCAGTAAGACGGTATCCGTCCCCGGGCCGATCTGGATCACCGCCGACGGAATCGCCCCTTTGGGGACGCTCACCAGTTTGCCGCGGGCTTTGGACTCATTGACCAACTCGCGATGAGCATTCGGGCTGGATTTGACAGCAGGGGGAGCCTGGTTCGGATCTCCACCTGCCATCGAAATGTAGGCCTGATACTGGAGAAAGTTAGCCAGATGAGACTTCGGAAGATCCCGCCCGGCTTGCTGGGCGGCACTGAGCGCTTTGTCCAGACTGGTGCCGGACTGGATCAGGCGGATGGCTTCCCGAAGGTTTTCGTCGCTCGAGATATCGGTCTGTGCCCAAGCCGTTTCGCTCAACGGTCCGAAAAGCACCGCCAGTAGAAACGTCAGAGTCTGAGTGATTCGCTTCATTGCGCCCGCTCAGCCTGGATCAGCCAACGTCCCCCTTCATGCACCCACCGCATGGATTTGGTCGCGGTCGATTCGAGTCCGGTCGCCCGGTAATGCTGGCGGAAAGTCACCCGCCAGCCATCGCCATCGGCGACGACTTTGAGGTCATCGATGGTGACCTTGATTGAACCCGATCGATTCAGGCGCTCATGTCGTTGTTTCTCCCAGTCGCTGCGGGACAAGCCCGTGGGCGGCTGGAAATTTTTGGCATAGAACGCAAGATAGGCCGGTACGTCCTTTCGAGACCAGGCGGCAGCCCAATTGTTGGTCGCCCGCTCCAGTTGAGCCAAGGCAGCCGCTTGCCGATCATTGGCCGGCTTTTCAGCAGCACCCTCGGTTGTCTTATCCGCTGACCTCTCGGTCGGCTTGTCTGCGGGCTTGTCTGCAGGCTTGTCTGCGGGCTTGTCGGCAGCCTTCGTCGGGGCCTTCTCCGCGGGTTTCTCAGCCGCCTTGTCGGCTGGTTTCTCCGCCGGTTTTGGGGCTCCTGGATTCGCTGCGGCTGGTAAAGCGGGTGCAGCCGAGGGAGCCGACGCGACCGCCATCGGTGGTGGGGTTGTCGCAGGTGTTGGTGCGGGCGGCGTTGTTGCCGTGATCGAGGTGGTCGCGGTATTTGCCGAGGCTGTGGTCGCCTTGTTCGGTCGGTTGGGTGCTGCAGCCTCGGGCCCCAATGCCGCCATCGGCGGAATAGCCGGTGCGGGTGCGGGACCCCGAGAGATGGCTGGAGATTGGTCGCCAGCGCCTGGGGTGAACGCAAGTGCCTGTCGGTCCGAGGGCATCACCAGGGCCAGTGTTGGGCTCATCCGTTGGACGGGCGCATCCACTGCTCGGGCATAGGCCGCGGCGGCAAGTTTGGCGTAAAGCGAGCGAAGGTTGCGAAACGCTGCTGCCGTGGCCGCACCATCGCCTAGCGCACGCTCCAGAACCTGACGAGCGGTATCGGTGGCGCCAATGGCCTCGAGAGCAACCGCGTAGTTATTGGCGAGGGCGAGATTGAGTGGATCCGCCGCATGAAGTGGCGCCAGAAGGTCCACCGCGCGCCGGCTCTGGCCGTTGGCTAACAGTGCCGCTGAGTGCACCTGTGCCCATGCCACGTCGCTGGATTTTCCGTAGCGCTGAACGAGTGCAATGGCTTCGGTTGCACGACCAGCCTCAACCAGTTGCTCCGCCTGTTGCAATTCACCCGCAGCCCGCGCACACAGAGGGGTGGCAACAAAGATCGCTGTCATGAGGCCAGCG
>CAIPGD010000130.1 GCA_903864485.1 uncultured bacterium
GCGCAGCGTTGATCCAGGTGCTGGAGGGGGTGGACCTCAAGCTGCATAACGACGGTACGCGGCACCAGCTCGCGATTGAAGTCCCGGCTTCAGGAGCCGAGTTGCAAGCTGTCAAGATCGAAAGTACGTTTTTGCATCAACGATTTAAGCCCGCAGAGGACTTCGAGCATTGGTCGGGTCAGGCGAAGTTATCCGCCAAACGATTGGATCTGGGTGTGCTCGCCCGACACCTATCGATGCCGGGTGGACTCACCAAGGGGGCTCTTGAAGGCCAGCTTGAGATGACGCTCGCTCCGCCCGCGCAAGGCCATGAGCGCACCGGACACGCGGACCTGAACTTCACCCTGCGCGATCTGGCGTTGCAACGCAGCAATGGGCCCCTGAGCCTGGCCACGGTCTCTTTGGCGGCCAGCGTCGGCCTGGATGAGGCCTTGTGGTCGGTCCAGTTAAAGCAACTGGATATGACGGATCCTGCCAGTCTGACCCTCAAGATCAACAGCGGCGGGAAAGACCTGAGCTTTGATCGAAACACCCTGAGCCCGCGCGCTGGGCAACTTCAGCTCAGTCGGTTCGAACTGGCGGACGCATCGCCTTGGCTGGACCGGCTACCGCTGTCCGATGAATGGCGTGACCGGTTACGCCAGCAAGCCCCAAAAGGGACGGTGTTGGACGGCACCGCCAAATGGTCCCGCGGTGCGGGTGATGGACTCGTTTGGGAGCTGAATGCAGGCTTCGAACGGGCATCGCTTACCGCGATTCCCGCTGCCCAAAATCGACCTGGCCAGCCCGGGTTCAGCAATCTGACCGGACGAGTCCAATGGCGTGACCAGGGCGGTCGGCTGCAGATTTCAAGCACCGAGGCATCGATCGTTTTGCCTGGGGTTCTGGCGGAGCCGGCCGTGAATCTCGATCAGCTGGCTGCCGACGTGCAGTGGCGATTCGAGAACGGCGCGGCCGCGCTCAACGTTGATCAGCTGCGTTTTGCCAATGCGGATCTGGCCGGCGATCTAAGCGGCACTCTGCAGATTCCCGACTCCAAGGTGGCGGCCACAGCAGATCTCACCGGCCGCCTTCAGCGGGCTGAGGCAAAGCGGCTACCCCGCTATTTGCCCACGCTCTTAGGCCCGGAACTGCGAGCTTGGCTGGCCTCGGCGCTGCAGGGCGGACAGGCTCGCGATGTCAAGATGCGTCTGCAAGGCCGGCTTGACCGCTTCCCATTTGTGAAACCCGGGGACGGTGCGTTTCGTGTGGATGTGCCAGTCCGAGACGTTCGTCTCGCCTACGCCGAGGGTTGGCCGGCGGCTGAGGCCATGGCGGGTGAATTGACTTTTGCGGGCAACGGGATGTCGGTCCGTCTCGATTCGGCGCAAATATTTGGCCTACGCCTGAACGCAGTCAACGCCTCGATTGCCGATTTTGACCGCTCGGTTGTTCGACTCGATTTGGTGGGCGCGGGGCCCGCGCAGGACCTGGTGCGATTTGCCAATGATTCGCCACTGAATGCTCGTCTGGGTGGCGTGACCACGGCGGTACAGGCCACCGGAGATACCCGATTTAACGTGCGTCTGGCTTTGCCTCTGACCCAACTCGACCAGACGACGGTCGATGGGGGGATTTTATTCTCAGGTAACACCGTTGGCTTTGGGGGCACGATTCCGGCCCTGAGTCAGGTTCAGGGGCGCCTGGATTTCTCGGATCGCGGGTTTGTACTGCGCGACCTGAAAGGTATGTTTCTGGGCGGACCCATAGCGCTTGAGGCAAATACGCAGACGCCCAGCCCGGTCAAGTCCGCCCGCGCAGCGACGGGTCCAAAGTCATCCGCCAATCCAACCTCAGCCTCCGCTATGACTGCGCCAATTGAGGTTCGCGCCACCGGAACAGTGAGTGCCGTGGGCTTACGCGAATTGGCGGACAACGATATTTTGCGGCGTTTCTCGGGTAAGACACGTTACGAGGCCCAACTTACAGTCCAAGGGGCGGGCACCCAGTTGCGAGTCACATCGGATCTGACTGGTCTGGGCAGTATTTTGCCGGCGCCCTTTGCCAAATCAGCGGAAGCCGC
>CAIPGD010000131.1 GCA_903864485.1 uncultured bacterium
ACCATGTCGGTCATGTCAAAGCTGCCGCCCATTGAGATTTGCTGCAACGCGGCCACCATGCGCTCAGGCATCGGGTTCTTGCGCCAGTTCTTCTTGCGTGGCGGCGTCGTGTCGCGCTCGGTGCAGAGGATCGCGCGGGCGATAAAACCGTTGGTGGCTGTCTCAAAGGTCACCATATTGTCGAAGTTGTGATTCGTGGTGAACCCAGACATTGACAGGAATGGCCGCTCGATCCCCTGATCGCTGTTTTCGATCTGGTGCATCAGACCCTTCAGGCGGCGCTCAAGGATCGGCTTCGGCCCACCCTCTTCCAGCGCCTTCTCGATCTGCATCGCCTCTTTTCGCATTGACGCCCGAACCTCGTCGCCCATGTCACCACTCAGGGAGAAGAAGTCATCGGCCTTGGAATATGCCGACATCAGCGTCCCGAAGATGCCTTCAAGATATTGCGCGCTGCCCTTTTCCTGCGCGTTCTTGACCTTGTTCAAGAAGAACCCGATTTCGTCAATGACGTAGAGGCTGGGCTGGTGCCGCACCATGTTGCGGACGATTTCCTGCTCGGACTTGATTGAGCCGTGCGTGGCCGCAGACAGGCCGCAGACTTTATGGATTTCCTTCACCGCCCCCTGAACGGCCTCCTTGCCGCTGCCAGAGCCTGCCACGTTGAACACGAATATGTTGGTGGTGACGTTGTCCATGTCGTCAATGTATCGGCTGTGGCAGATGTTCCCCAGCGCGAATATCGCCCCCATGACGGACAGGCGCTCACGCTTTCGGCGGGATCGGCTCTCAATCCACTCGGCCATCTGGCCCGCAATCCCTGGTGGTCGCAGCAGGTCGATGCTGGATGTGTCAATCTCGGCCACGTCGCCGCTCGGCTCTTCAATTGGCGCAAAATTAACTTCGGGAACAAAGGTCACGGGCTGCTGCCATCCGCCCTTTTCGGCGTAGTGGATCAGGGTCGCCAACGTGACGGGGTTTGCTGACCGACCGAAGCTGTGCCACTTCTTGTGCATTTCTTCGCTGTCGTATTTTGCGCTCTGCGCGCTCCACTGGTCCCAGACATTGAACGCCGAACCCCCGCTGGCATGGTGCAGGGCCATCCCGACCTTGACCCAGACCTCGTAGTCATCAAACGCATCGACGTGCCTCACCATGTCGCTCAAGTCTTGGTGCGACACGTCAATGTCTATGCCATTCACATCGGTGCGGTGCTTTTCGGGGACGGTCAGGGCTGCCAACAGCAGCGGC
Organism: uncultured bacterium; assembly: GCA_903864485.1. Lineage (GTDB taxonomy): Bacteria > Pseudomonadota > Gammaproteobacteria > Burkholderiales > Burkholderiaceae_E > RFPW01. The sequence continues at coordinate 1,252 of CAIPGD010000131.1, forward strand.
GGACAAGCGTCAATCTCGTCAACCGATCCGACCGATACCTCATAGGATTTGCCGCTGGCATGGATCGACCCAGGCCCGACCACAAAGGCCGATCCGCTCTTAAAATCAACGCCCTTGTATTTTGGCAGTTTTGATACCAGTGCAATCCCCTTGGGAACCTTGAAATACAAGTGGCGAGAGCCGCCGCCCGATCCCGTCTTGACGATCATGCCAGCGCCAGCCACTTCGGGGTAATCGGCAGACAGTTGGGCGAAACCTTCGAGTCCGCCGTTTCGGGCATCAACGTCAATGATCAGCAATTCCTCGGTGACCAGACCATATCCTGTCTTGAACTGGCCCATGAGTTCCATCGTCTCAAACTGCTCTTCAGACCAGTTGGGCGTGTGCTGCCAGTTGCTCACGCGCGGATGTTTGAACAGGCTCTTGTCTGGGCAGTGGGGATTGCCACACTCGCACTTACCATCTGGGCCACGCCCA
>CAIPGD010000132.1 GCA_903864485.1 uncultured bacterium
ATGGTCAAGCCGCCGTCAGTGCGTCGGAGGACGCCGATCCGACTGGATTCACGCTGCGATTGCGCGGCCTCGATGTCACCCTCACGGTGCACCTAGCCATCGATGGCCAGCATAACGTGCGCAACGCACTGGCTGCAGCAGCCTGTTGTCGAGCGATCGGCGTGCCTCCCGCGGCGATCGTTGCGGGGCTTGAGCGCTTTCGTCCGCTCCCCGGGCGATTGGTCCGACATTCCCGCGCGGATGCGGTCACGGTCATTGATGACAGTTACAACGCGAACCCCGACTCGGTGCGTGCCGCGATCGATTTGCTGGCTGATTTGCGTCACCGCGGAACTGCCGCGCGGGTCGTTCTGGTCTTGGGCGATATGGGTGAAGTCGGGGCCAATGGGCCAGAGTTTCATGCCGAGGTGGGTGCATGGGCCCGCGAGCAGGGGCTGGACGCTCTCATCGCCACCGGGGCGCTGACTCGCGCTGCGGTGCAGGGGTGGACTTCGGCCCCAGGCGGGCAGAATTTTCAGCTGGCGCAGCATTGCGAGACGATTGATGAAGCGATCGCAGCGACGCGGGTCGCCGTGACCGCGGGGACCACGGTACTCGTGAAGGGTTCCCGCTTCATGCGAATGGAGCGGATCGTGGATGGGTTGCTCGATGCAGGCTTCGGCCACGCCGGCGGAGGGCATGCCTGAATGCTGCTCGAACTGACCCAGTGGATTGCGCGCGAACTGCGTTTTTTCTCGGTTTTCAATTACCTGACGCTCCGAGCAGTCCTTGCCACGATGACCTCGCTCGGGATTGGACTGCTCTTGGGGCCGTTGGTTATCCGTCGCCTGGCGGCGCTCAAGATTGGCCAGGCCGTTCGTTCCGATGGTCCGCAGACCCACCTTGTGAAGACCGGTACACCGACGATGGGCGGTGTCCTGGTTCTGCTCTCGATTGCGGCGTCGGTGCTGCTGTGGGCCGATCTAAAGAATCGGTTCATTTGGATTGTGTTGGTCGTGACCCTCGGTTTTGGCGCCGTTGGCTGGTTCGATGACTGGCGCAAAGTCGTCCACCGCGACCCCGCGGGCATGCCCGCCCGTGAAAAGTATTTCTGGCAGAGCGCGATTGGGATTGCCGCCGCGATCTGGCTCGCGTTCGCAGTGCCGGCCGAGAGTGGGTCGGAAGCGCTTCGCCTGTTAATGGTCTGGGCGGGCAGCGGATTCACTGGGGAGTTGCCACCCAAGGCCGATCTGATCGTCCCATTCTTCAAGAACATTGCGTATCCACTGGGCAGTTTTGGATTCATGGTGCTGACCTATCTGGTGATCGTCGGGACCAGCAATGCGGTCAATCTGACCGACGGCGCAGATGGCTTGGCGATCATGCCGGCGGTACTCGTCGGCAGCGCGTTGGGCGTTTTTGCCTACGCCAGCGGCAATGCTGTTTTCGCCCGATACCTGTTTATCCCGTATATCCCGGGCGCGGGCGAGTTGGTCGTGATCTGCGGTGCGCTGGCCGGTGCCGGCTTGGCCTTTCTCTGGTTTAACGCCTATCCGGCCCAGGTGTTCATGGGCGATGTGGGCGCCCTGGCTATCGGCGGTGCGCTTGGCACCATTGCCGTCATCGTGCGCCAGGAGATCGTGCTTTTCATCATGGGCGGCGTGTTCGTGGCCGAGACGCTCTCGGTCATGGCCCAGGTCGGATGGTTTAAGTACACCAAGCGTCGCTACGGGACCGGTCAGCGGATTTTGCGCATGGCGCCTCTGCACCATCACTTCGAGCTCTCCGGGGTCAAGGAATCCCAAGTTGTGGTCCGCTTTTGGATCGTCACCATGATGCTGGTCCTGTTTGGACTCTCATCGCTGAAACTGCGCTGAGCACCCAGATGTACGCCGCCACCCCGCAAATGAGCGCTAACCCGGCCCGCAGGCCTTCGGCCGTTCGGCGGACTGCGGGCCGCAAACCTGTGCTCGATTCCAAGGCGTGGACCCCGCCGTTCGTGCTCCCGCCGGCAGATTTCGAGTGGTCGGGCGCGCGAGTGGGCGTGGTTGGGCTTGGCGATTCCGGCCTCGCCATGGCCCGCTGGCTGGTCGATCAAGGGGCCGAGGTACGGATCTGCGATAGCCGCGTGACGCCCCCGCGCCTGGCAGAGTGGCAGCGCGAGCACCCGCAAGCGCATTTCAGTGGCGGCACGTTTGAGCTAAGAGATAGCGACTGGCTGGACGGACTCGATTGCCTAGCCTGGAGCCCCGGTCTCTCGCCCTATCTCGGACCGTCGGCTGCGCTGGCGGCTTTGGTGCGAGAGCGCGCGATTCCGGTGGTGGGCGAGATTGAACTGTTTTGTCGCGCAATCGCCCAAGAGCCTGAGGCGCCGCGCGTGATCACGATTACTGGAACCAACGGGAAGACGACGACGTCGTGCCTGCTCGCTCACCTGTTAGCGGCGGCCGGCACCGAGGTTGCACTGGCCGGAAACGTCGGCCCCCCGGCACTTGAGGTGTTGCTGGAACGCCGTCGCGCCGGAGCCCCAGCCGCTGTCTGGGTCCTTGAATTGTCGAGCTTTCAGCTCGAATTCGCGCCATCGCTGACTCCGCATGCCGCAACGATTTTGAACCTGAGCGAGGACCATTTGGACTGGCACCCGGATTTGCAGGCGTATGGCGCCGCCAAGCAGCAGATCTTTGCGCATGCCGGTACCTGTGTCTGGAACCGGGACGACCCAGTGACCGCACCTTTAGGCCTCGGATCGGGCCGGGACGATCGCGTGATGGTCTCGTTTGGACTCGACGCGCCGAGCCGCTTAGGTGACTTCGGCATCGTTTGGGATGGCGGTTTGCCCTGGTTGGCTGAAAGCGTCGCTGCCGACGTTTCGTTGCACCGCCGGCCGGTCGCCGCTGGCAAGCGCGCCGTCCGGGTCAATTCACTCATGCCAGCGGACGCGCTGCGAATTCGGGGTCGCCACAACCATGCCAATGCCTTGGCGGCACTGGCCCTGGGGCGGGCCGCCGGGGTGCCGATGGCGCGATTGCTGCACGGGCTGCGCGATTACGCCGGCGAGCCACATCGTTGCGAGTCAGTCGCAGTGATCGACGATGTCGAATATGTCGATGACAGCAAGGGCACCAACGTGGGCGCGACGGTCGCGGCGCTCAATGGCCTTGGCGCAGTCGAAGAGCAAACAGCTCGTGACGCGATTGGTGATGCGGTTGGTGATGCGGTTGGTGAAGCAGTTGTTAAAGCGACTGGCAACGCATCTACAAACAGGGCGGCCGCGCCGAAGCTTTGGCTGATCGCTGGTGGCGATGGCAAGGGGCAGTCGTTCGAGCCGCTTGCGAAGCCCGTTGCTCGACATGCTCGCGCGGTCTTGCTGATTGGTCAGGATGCGAACCGTTTGCGTGCCGCCCTCGCAGAGACTGGTGTCGAGCTGATTGATTGTGCGACCCTCGAACAGGCGGTTCAAACGGCGTCGGAGCGGGCTCGCACGGGGGATGTGGTGCTGCTTTCGCCCGCTTGCGCGAGCTTTGACATGTTCCGCAATTACCTGCACCGCAGCGAAACCTTTGTTGCCGCTGTTCAGCAAGTGGCGTTGCACAGGGGTCAGCCATGCTGAATCGCTTGTCCTTGCCCGGATTGATGACGGCGATTGGCGGAGCCCGAACCGGGCGCGGTACGACCGATACGCGCGAGGTTGACGTTGGACTCCTTCTGGTTGGCGTCGCCCTGCTCGCCTATGGACTGGTCATGGTGTATTCGGCTTCGGTCGCCTTGCCGGATTCGCCGCGTTTCGCCAATTTCCGCTCGACCCATTACCTGACCCGTCACCTCTTTGCCCTCGTACTGGGGGGTATCGCAGGCCTTTTGGTGTTCTCCGTACCGATGAAGAAGTGGCAGGACTGGGCACCCCTCGTGTTCGTTCTGGGTCTGGTGATGCTCGTGGCCGTCCTGATCCCGGGTCTGGGCAAGGTGGTCTACGGTGCGCGGCGCTGGTTGCCGCTTGGACCATTGAACCTGCAACCGTCTGAAGTCATGAAGCTCTTCGCGGTGTTGTATGCGGCCGATTACACGGTGCGAAAGCAGGACTGGATGCATCGGTTCTCGAAGGGCTTTGCGCCGATGGCGGGGGCGATGTGTCTCGTGGGCATGTTGTTACTGCTCGAACCCGACCTTGGCGCATTTGTTGTGATCGTCACGATCGCTATGGGCGTGCTGTTTTTGGGCGGCGTTAACCTGCGCTTGGCGATGGGCATTCTGCTCATGCTGGCAGTGACGTTCTGCATCCTGATCTGGACGTCCGAATATCGCCGGGCCCGCATCTTTGCCTACCTCGACCCGTTCGATCCGGCCAACGCGCTGGGGCGCGGATATCAGTTGTCGCATTCACTGATTGCGTTTGGTCGGGGCGAGCTCTTTGGGGTCGGACTCGGAGGCAGCGTTGAAAAATTGCACTACCTGCCAGAGGCACACACGGACTTTTTACTTGCGGTCATCGGCGAAGAGTTAGGGCTGGCCGGGGTGTTGGTCGCAATTGGCCTATTTTTTTGGTTTACCCGGCGCGCGTTCGAGATTGGTCGGCAAGCGATCGCGCTTGAGCGCAGCTTTGCCGGACTGGTGGCCCAAGGCATTGCGATCTGGATTGGTGCGCAATCGTTCTTCAACATGGGCGTCAACCTTGGGCTCCTGCCGACCAAGGGTCTTACCCTGCCGTTTATGAGTTACGGGGGAAG
>CAIPGD010000133.1 GCA_903864485.1 uncultured bacterium
GAGTTCAAGAAGATGGCTTTAAAACTTGGCATGAAGGGCCCAATGCGCAGTGCGGGTGCGGGCCCAGAACTGCTAGCCAAACTTGCAGAAATTGCGACGACCCTAGGCCCCTACCCTCACGGCAAACTAAAGGTCTCAGTCGTACGCCGCACCCGCGCACCCAGGCCTCGGGCGGTTTGCACCGAGTGTGGATTTACTGTGCCGATGCTCAAAAAGTTTCTCGTAGTCGGACCACCGATTTGCCCGGTCGACAAGATTTCGATGACGGAACAAGGAGATTGGGAGGCCTGACTCGGCACAAGTGGAATTGATAAGCTCGGGGGCGTTGTAAATTCATAACCAGAGATCTGAGATGACGCCCTTTTCGGCTTTGCTAGCTGGCATGCACCAGGAAATCGAGAGCCTCAGCCACAGCATCGTTCTGCCGCCCGATTGGTTGCAAGGTCGAACGGCCTATGGGGGCCTGTCGGCTGCGCTGTGCCTGGAAGCCACTCATCGCGGCACTGAGAATCTGCCGCCATTACGCTCTGCACAATATTGTTTTGTGGGACCCGCAACCGGAAACCTGAATATCTCTGCCCAAATATTGCGCAAAGGCAAATCAACCACGCTTGTGGGATGCGATATGACGGGCGACAGTGGATTGGCAGTCAGATCGACACTGTGTTTTGGGGCGAGTAGGCCGTCGTCACACCACTATCAGTCACTTGTCATGCCACAGGTTGCGGGACCAGACGACTGCCCGAGCTATTTCAACTGGGCCGCGAGCCCAAGTTTCGCAAGGCATTTTGATGGTCGGCTGGCGGCGGGCGCAATGCCCAGAACCACTGGAGCAAAGCCTGCGATGTCCGTTTGGCTGCGCCATCAAGATGTGGGTGATGATACGAGCATGGTGAGGTTGCTTGCACTTGCCGACGCTCCACCTCCAGCGGCTTTAGTTCTGGCCACGGAGCCCATTCCGATCAGCACCTTGACCTGGTCCATTGACGTGCTCGAGGCATATCCGTCCAATTTAACGGGTTGGTGGTTGGCTCAAACCACCTGCAACACATCGCGTGAGGGTTACTCAGCCCAAGAAACGGTTATTTGGAGTCCAGACGGCGCGCCGGTTTTGGTCGCCCGCCAGAACGTGGCTGTTTTTGGCTGAGTTCCGTCGCCACTTAGCGGAGTTACCGTGGCGCATAGGCTTCCCGCATCTGATCGATAGTCGCTGCGGCCTGCTCTCGCAAACCCGCTGGCTCGATCACCTCGACGTCAGTGCCGTGGCGCAGAATTTCCCCGATCAATTCCCGCGTGTCGGAATACGGCACCTGCAGCATCAGTGTCCCATCGGGTAAAACCGACGAGACTTGATCCGGGTGCCATTCCTCCTGGGCCACCCAGCGCGCGCGCCGGGCTGAGAATTTGAGCTTCGCGCGCCCCACCGGCGCACCCCCAAAAATCCCATAGCCGCGCCCGAAGGTTTCATGAATCTTGACGGGATCGACTTCCACCGCCCCATCCGCTAGCAAGGTCGCTGACTCCATCGCATCGATTGAGAAACTGCGCAGATCATTTCGCAGGTGACACCACGCATCGACGTACCAGTTCGAGCGGTAGTACACCAGACACTGGGGCGAAATCACCCGCTCGGTCACCTCCCCCGTCTGGCGACCGAAGTGACGAACCATGACACGGCAGCGCGTGAAATTGGCCTGCGACACCGCATCGAACGCGTTGGATTCGAAGCGGCGCTTGCCCGTGTTCAGCACCGCCACCCGGCGCGACAACTCCAACGGATCGATGCCATGCCACTCGAGCAGCTCACCGAGTCGGTCCTGAAGGGGCTGCAGCCGATTACCCCAGAACCCGGGCTCGAGTTGCTCGAGCATCTGTTTGGTAGTTGCCAGCGCGAGTAGCTCGTTCTGACTGAACCACAGCCCCGGAAGCTCGGCCATTGAGCTATCGACTTCCATCCGGTAACCGCCTTCCTCGCGGTCGAACACAATGGGCATGCGCATCTGATCGCGCAGCTTGGTCAGATCGCGCTTAAAAGTCGCCGGGGATATCTCAAGAAGTTCGAGCATCTCGGTGCGCGTGCGCACCCTGCCGCCAGCGAGCAGCGTTCGGTATCGGTAGAGGCGTACGGTTTCACTCATAGCGCACAGGATCATTCTGAAAATCAAGCAGAACGATAGCGCAGCAAAAGCTCACCAGGCGAGCCTTACCCAGATTGGGGCAATCGGGTTGTCGTTCCACGCAGCATCATCAGGGTCGCTGGGGCTGCTTCGTTGAATCCGCCGCCAAACGGTGCTTGACTGACCTCACCAGAACAACTAACGTCACTGAAACGTTCAACACTGCTAAACATTCATTCACCATGGAAGTTGTTCTAAAAAAGTACGGCAACAGCACCGTGGTCGTTCTTCCGCCTGGTGTGCTCAGAAATCTGGGCCTTTCTGCAGGCGAGGCAATGACGTTAGACACGAACGACCAAGGTCAGATTGTTCTGGCCCCCAAACGTAAATATGTGCTGGCCGATCTCATTGCAAAATGCGATCTTGCAGCGCCTCCACCTGCCGACCTCGCGCTCTGGGATCTTGCCAAGCCGGTCGGGCAAGAGGTTTGGTGATGGCGGTTTTCGATCGGGGCGACGTTGTGAGCGTGCCGCTCGACCCGGCGGTCGGTCATGAGCAAAAGGGAACGCGGCCCGCTCTGGTCCTCACCACGAAAGATTTCAACAAACTCGGTGATGTCCTCGTCGCTCCGATCACCCAAGGTGGAGACTTCTCCCGCTACGCGGGCTTTGCCGTGAGTCTGACAGGCGCCGGGTGCAAAACGCAGGGCGTCGCACTCATCAACAAAATCCGAATGCTCGATCTGTCGGCCCGCAAGGCTCGCAAAATCGAACGAGTTCCCCAGGCGGTCCTGGACGATGCGCTCGGGCGACTCACTGCACTGCTCGACGGCTAAAAAGACCAAGCACGTATCTGCAAAGAAGCCCAAGTCAACGAAACCATCGACGACGATATCGTGATCGGGCGTCTTCAGAGCGAACTTGATAGCGCCCGAACCAAGCAAGCCCAAAGCCGCTAGTGATTCGCGGTTGGCCTTTCACGTTCAGTTCACCCGAGCAGCGCAGGAAGACCTCGAACGGCTATCTGGCTTCTTTATCGAGCGGGAACTGGCAAGCGCGACTGGCGACCTCGACATCGCCTGACCCAAATGCGATCACAAGTTCACGCAGAAACGTGCTGTTGCTGGCCTTACGGGTAGGTCATTGACAGAGTGTATCCCATTTGGTACACCTACCGGATGAAAGCGGTCTTCACCACTAAAGTGTTCGACGAGTGGTTCGAGGCGCTGCGCGATAAACAGGCCGCACGGCGGATTCAGGCTCGCATTGCTCGCAGGTGGCGACAAATCAACACAAGACAAGGACATCAGGATGGCCCTGGGCCTTGCACAACAACTCAAGGAATGACGAATGAGCGGCCTCACCCTTCGCAAATGGGATAGCGCCCAGCACCTCAAGACTGAAGAAGACATGGCGCAGTACCTGGAAGCCTGCCTGCAGGAAGCTGGTGACGATGCTGCATTCATCGCCAGGGCCCTAGGGAATATTGCCCGTGCCAAGGGCATGTCTCAACTCTCGCGCGATACGGGCCTGGGCCGTGAGAGCCTCTATAAAGCCCTGTCTGGCGAAGGCAACCCAAGTTTTTCAACCATTCTGAAAGTGACGACAGCCTTAGGCATTCGCCTTCACGCACAGAGCGCCAACTAACTCGAGTCACACTGCGGGCCTGGCAGTGGTGGGAGGCAGGGCAGCGCCGGATGCCTGTGGCCAACTGGGAACTGTTACTCATTAAGGCAGGGTTACACCCCGACTACACTGCGTGCCAAAACCAGCAAAAAGCCTAGGGGCCGCTGGTAGAGGTCGTAACGCGCCCGATCGCGCGCTCGGACCAGCAGGGGCGAACCTTAGCCGCTCCTTAGTCGCTTCAGGCGGCGATCGAGTCTGACTCTCGAATGAGGATTTCGGCAGGGATTTTCAGGCCGTCGCTGAGTCGCCTGATCATACTGAGCGACAGAGAACGCCTGCGGGCGAGAACTTCGTAGACTCGATTGAGCGGCCCAATGTACGGCACAAGATCTTTGACGGTCAGACCAGACTGGTCCATCCGAAATTTAATGGCGTCGATGGGATCAGGAGGATCGATTGGGTAGTGCCTGGCCTCATAGGCCTGAACGAGCGTTCCAAGCACTTCGAGTCGCTCTCCTGGGGGGGAATCCATCGAGGGATCGAGATCGATTAGCCTCGACACTTCTTGCAGGGCAGCCAGGTAATCGGCTTCCGTTCGAATCGCTCTCACTTCCATGGTCAGACTCCTTTGAACTGGTCAACGGTTGTGACATCGATTTTGTCGTAGTCGGCGTGGGTTCCGACGAATTTCACGTAGACGTACTGCATCCTGTAAGCAATTGCTACGATAAGTCTGTAGTCGTTGCCTTTTATATTAAAAACGACGCGGTTGTTTGCAACGATGCTTGCGCTCGAATAGTGATCTTTCACATCCTGCGGACACGCCCACCGCGCCAATTTAGCCTCTGCCAGCCAAGCCTTCAGAGGCCCCTCAGCGTCACCGCGATTAGGTTGTTCCCAGTACGATTCCAGATTGCGTAGCGCAACGATTTGCATGGCCGAAGTATAGTCCCAAAACGGTACTCGAGATACCGTCCTAATGCTTACACAGGCTCATCCTGCGAGCGTAGAGCCCCTCACAGTCGGGCGCGAGCGGTTTGCACCGAGTGCGGATTTACGGTGCCGATGCTCAAAAAGTTTCTCGTGGTCGGGCCGCATCACGCAAGCGCCCGACCATAAAACTCGCAGCCTGCTGGATATGAGAACGCGTGAGTGCTTCGGCGCTCGCTCCGTCACCGCGAACCACGGCGGCCAGAATATCGGCGTGCTGGTCCCAGATGTCGCGTGGTTTGGCGTCGCGGATCAGCACCTCGCCCATCATGCGTTGGGTATAGGTCAAGTGCGTTGCCAACGCCGGCGCAATCAATTCATTGCCAGAGAGCGTGTAGAGAAACTCATGAAAGCGAATATCGGCGGCGATCATCTTCGCCACCGCTCCGCTCGCCACCGCTTTGCGTCCAGCCTCGAGGAGGGCCGGGCCCTGCTTTGCCGCCAACGCCGCATTCTTTTCGGCGGCATGCCGTGAAGCCAGACCTTCAAGAACTGCACGCATGTCGTACATCTGCTGGGCATACTCCGGATCCAGCGGTGTCACGATCAGGCCGCGTCCCGGTGCATCCTGCAGAACGCCCTGGTTACGCAACAAAGCCAGAGCTTGTTGCACGGGTTGACGCGAGACCCCCAGCGCTTGGGCGATCTGCTCCTGGATAATGCGTTCTCCTGGGCCGATCTTGCCAGCAGTCACTTCGTCGAGGATTGCGTTACGGACCTGCTCGACCAGATTGGGAGTCGATGCGAGTGCTTTCAATGGGCGGCCATTCGCTCGCGCAGCACCCGATGCAGGATCTTGCCAGTGGCCGTTCGCGGCATCTGCTGGTCGTCGATGAATCGCACCGACTGCGGACGCTTGTATCCCGCGATACGGCCACGGCACCAATCAAGTAATTCGGTCGAATCGGCGCGCGCATCGTCGTGCAAGACAACGACCGCCATGACGGCTTCGCCCCACTTGTCGTGCGGCACCCCGACCACCGCAACATCGCGAACACTCGGGTGCGCGCCCAGAACGGCCTCGACTTCGGACGGGTAAATATTCTCTCCACCGCTGATGATCATATTGCTTTTGCGATCTACCAGAAAAATATAACCGTCCGCGTCGCGTCGGGCCAGATCCCCCACGGAGCACCAATCACCGCGAAATGCCTCAGCGGTCTTTTCAGGGTTTTGCCAGTAGCCATCAAAGACATAAGGAGTTCGCGAATAGAGCTCTCCGAAGGACTACTGGACAAGCAACGATTGATTCAGCGAGCACTGGACGCGGGACAGGCCGACAGCTATCAGGTCGGTGGCAATCACTACAAAAACATGCCCATTGCGCCCTGGGACGTGATGGCCACGGCTCTGACACCCGAGGAGTACCGCGGATTCCTGAAGGGCAATGTCATCAAGTACGCCATGCGATCGGCCCAAGGCGCCAAGGAAGGCGCCGAGCGCGATGCTGCCAAGGGGCGCCATTACATGCAAAAACTGGCCGAGTTAGCGTGAAACCCCAACTCTCGGAAAAAATTCTCGAGACGCTTGCCGCGGGCGGGGAGATGAGTCGAATGGAGATGACCAACCAATGTCAGCTGGCCTACGACTCATTGCGCAAGCCCCTGGAGAAACTCATGGGCACTGGGCAAATCCGGGGTCGCAAGCGGACGGTCAAAAACGTCTCTCAGCCCGTCTGGTTCTATCACCTGCCGGGCGAGCCACATCGAGCCCGCGGCGAAGATGCACGAATTGAATCAAACCAACAAAGCGAACCAGAGCACTGCCGCATCTTGCGCACGCTTGGCCATGCAACAACACACGAGACCCAACATGCAACGACGCGTTCTTAAA
>CAIPGD010000134.1 GCA_903864485.1 uncultured bacterium
ACCATGCGCCTCGCTGACAATCTCTTCGAGGGCAGCCTCGGTCATGCCAGGGTAGTGCTCAAGCGTGAGCGTGCTGACGGCGGTGCCCTCGTGGAGGTCGCGCACCGTGCCAATGAAACTCACGATTGCGCCAACGTCGGTCCGCACTCCCCTTAAAACATTGATTTCAGCGCCTGCATCAAATTCCTCGGCCTGGATACGAACGGCCATCGGCTCAGCCCCCCGTGACGGGCGGGAAAAAAGCGACCTCCGCATCCGGCGTTAATTCGGTGTCGGGCGCGGCCATTCGCTGAGCCACTGCCGCACGGACGCTGCGTCCTTGCGCAAGAGCACTCTCCCACACGCCGCCTCGTGCAAGAAGCCAGTCGCGCAAATCGCCCACGGTCTTGACGTGCGATGGAACTTCGACCACCTCGCGATCGAGGCCGAGTGCTTCGCGCAGACTTGCAAAGTAGAGGATCGTCAGTTTCATCGTCAGTTCAATCGGTAGACCTTAGTGCAACAGGGCATCAAAGGGCAGGAACCGCACGCGGTCCCCGCGCGAAATCGCTTGCCCGGCAGGACAATCGACCAGGCCATCGCTGACGACGGCAGAGGTCAGGACAGCAGGTCCTTGATTGGGAAACAACACCAGCCCGCCCTCGGCATCAATTGATGCGCGCAAAAACTCACGGCGGCGATCGGGCCGCGGCCAATCAAAATGGGCCTCCATCACCAGCGACCGCGGTGTCACGTCAGCCACCCCTTGCAGACGCAAGATCAGGGGCCGAACGGCGATCAAAAAGGTGACCAAACTGGAAACCGGGTTTCCTGGCAAGCCGATGAAATGCGCGCTGCCATGGCCGTCCGGGCGGCGCACTTCCCCAAACGCCAGGGGCTTGCCGGGCTTCATGGCGACCTGCCACAGAGCGAGCTTGCCCTCGGCCTTAACCGCGGGTTTGACATGGTCTTCTTCACCCACCGACATGCCACCCGAACTCACAATCAGATCCGCGCGGCGCGCGGCCTCGCGCAAGGTGGCCCGGGTCGCGTCGAGTACGTCGGGAATCAAACCCAGGTCGTCCACCTCACAACCCAGGTTGCGCAGCAGGTTGATTAATACAAACCGGTTGGACTCATAGATCGCACCGGGGGCCAAGGGTTGGCCCGGCGCCACCAGCTCGTCACCAGTGAAAAAACAGGCAACGCGCAAACGGCGGCGCACCGACAATGTCGCAGCGCCCACGGAGGCGGCCAAGCCAGCCGCCTGAGGCGTCAACCGTGAGCCACCAGGCAGGATCACCGAGCCCACGCGGATATCGTCGCCAGCGCGTCGAATCCATTGCCCCGCGGTTGGAATATGCGGAAATGAAACACCTGCAGTTGATTCGACGGCGTCTTCCTGCATCACCACGGCATCGGCCCCATCGGGCAGGTCGGCGCCGGTAAAAATCCGCGCGACCGTACTGAGTTCGAGCGGCTGAGCGGGTTGACCCGCGGGAATGCGCTGCGAGATGGTAAGAAACCTGGAACCTGCCTCCGAGAGGTTTGCCTCGGGCAAATCACTGAGCCGGATCGCCCAGCCGTCACGCTCGGACTTGTCCGTTGCAGGCACATCGATCGAGGAGACCAGTGGCTCGGCGAGGACCCGGCCAGCGGCATCGAGCGTCGAGACCCACTCGGTTTCAGCCACCGGTGTTGCGGCCTCCAGCAAATGGGTGAGCGCGTCGTCAAGCGACATCAAGGGCGCGGGACGATTCATCGGCCGCAACGTTGAACGATCAGTGCCTTCAGTTGCGCCAGATCGGCGGGCATACGCACATAGCGCTGGGCCCGGCTCTCAATACCGACGTGCGCCGTCGGGCGAGCGGGCTCGACGCCCAAGGCTTCGATCATGGTCTGCGCGAATTTTGCTGGCTGGGCGGTCTCAAGGACCACCATCGGGACACCGGCTTCACGCCAGCGTTCAGCGATGTTGAGCCCATCGGCAGTATGCGGATCCACCGCGACCCCGTAGCGAGTGAATGCCGATTGAATCGTCGCAAGGCGCTCGGCATGGCTACTGCGACCAGATACAAATCCGAACTCGGTGGCTGCGCGTGCAAAGGCAGCAGTTCCACCCAGATCAAATTGTCCGGTCTGATCCAAGCTGCGCCAAAGCTCGGCCACCTTCGCGCCGTCACCATCAAAGAGGTCAAACACAAAGCGCTCAAAGTTGGACGCTTTGGAAATATCCATCGATGGGCTCGAGGTCTGCCAGGTGCGGGCGGCGGAACGGGGCGCATAACGGCCCGTCCGGAAGAATTCGTCCAGCACATCGTTCTCGTTGGTCGCCACGACGAGGCGCGACATTGGCACCCCCATGCGGCGAGCGATGTGCCCGGCAAGCACGTTGCCGAAATTGCCCGAGGGCACGGCGAACGAAACCGGCCCTGGCACATCCAGCCCGTCGGTGGCCCGTAACCAACCGTGAACGTAATAGACGACCTGTGCGACCACACGGGCCCAGTTGATCGAATTGACGGTGCCAATCGACCAGCGCGCCTTGAATGGCGCATCGTTGGAGACCGCTTTCACCAAATCCTGAGAGGTATCGAACACCCCATCAACGGCCACGTTGACGATGTTGTCATCCAGCAGCGAAAACATCTGGGCCGTCTGAAACGGACTCATCCGGCCAGCCGGCGAAAGCATGACAACCCGGACGCCTTGTTTACCCCGCATTGCGTATTCGGCGGCGCTACCGGTATCGCCACTGGTCGCCCCCAGAATGTTCAACACCTGACCACGCTCGGTCAGCACCCATTCAAACAGGTTGCCCAGCAACTGCATCGCCATGTCTTTGAAGGCGAGTGTGGGTCCTTCCGAAAGCTTGAGCAGATGCAGACCCGGCTCGAGTGTGGCGAGCGGGGCAATCGCCGGCGACCCAAAGGCCTCGGCCGTATAACTGCGATCGATCAACGACTGCAATGTGTGCAGCGGGATATCCGTTGCAAATCGTTGCAACACTTCAAAGGCAAGCGACGCGTAGGACAGCGAGCGCCAGCCATTTAAGGTTTCAGAATCAACCGTCGGAATACGTTCGGGCATTGCCAGCCCGCCGTCAGCGGCAAGCCCACCGAGCAGGATGTCGGTGAAGTCTGCGCTCAGTGCATCCCCAACAACCGCTCCGCCGCGGGTAGAGAGGTAACGCATCAGCTGAGATCTTCCATGCGCAGGCGCACAACGGGGCCCAACACGGTGGGTAAGGCCTCGATGGCCGCGATCGCCTCGTCGACATCGCGCTCAAGCGCCCGATGGGTCAGCAGCACGACGTCGGTCGAGTTCTCACCGGCGCCTGGCTCCGGCTGCAGTACCGACCCAATCGAGATGCCGCGCTGAGCGACAATCCGCGTCACATCGGCCAAAACCCCAGGCTGATCGGCCACGGCCATGCGCAGGTAGTACCCGCTCTCGATGTCACCAATCGGCAACACGGGAAGATCGGACAGCGCGTCGGGCTGGAAAGCGAGATGGGGAACCCGATGATCCGGGTCGGCCGTCAGGGTGCGAGTGACATCGACGAGGTCAGCCACCACGGCGCTAGCGGTCGGTTCGGCGCCTGCACCTTTGCCATAAAACATCGTATGACCGACTGCATCGCCATGGACCCAGACAGCATTCATTGCGCCCTCGACACTGGCAAGCAGTCGGCTCGAAGGAATCAAGGTCGGGTGGACCCGCAATTCGAACCCGAGCGGCAGGCCGTTGCGCTCACGCCGCCGCGCAATGCCAAGCAGCTTGATCCGGTAGCCCAGTTGTTCTGCAAACCGAATATCTTTCGCGTCGAGATGACGAATCCCCTCGATGTGTGCGGACTCAAATCGCATCGGCGTACCGAACGCAATCGCGGCCATGATGGTTGCCTTGTGGGCGGCATCAATGCCGTCGATATCAAAGGTGGGATCCGCCTCGGCGTAACCGAGTTGCTGGGCTTGCGCGAGGACCTCTGCGAACGGCAAACCGCGCGACCGCATCTCGGAAAGAATGAAATTTGTGGTGCCGTTGATGATCCCCGCGATCCACTCGATCCGGTTCGCGGCCAAGCCTTCACGTAAGGCCTTGATGATCGGAATACCACCCGCTACGGCGGCCTCAAATGCAACCATCACGCCACGCTCGTGAGCCGCGGCAAAGATGGCATTGCCATGCACTGCAAGCAGCGCTTTGTTGGCCGTCACCACATGTTTACCGGCAGCAATGGCGCGCATCACCAAGGTGCGCGCAATGTCATAACCACCAATGAGCTCGACCACAACGTCGATATCGGGGGCATCCACAATAGCGCTAGCATCGGTCGTCACTTCAGCACGACCATCCGCGACCCGAGCGGCTCGATCAAGGTCGAGGTCTGCAATTCGAACGATCTGAATGGCGCGCCCGGCTCGCCGCGCGATCTCATCGGCATTGCGGGCTAGCACGGCGAAGGTGCCGGCGCCAACGGTACCAGCCCCGAGCAGACCAACGCGCACCGTCATGCTGCCGCCCGAGGAATCAGACCATCGCGACGGAACATGTCGCGCACGCCGCGCACCGCTTGACGCGTTCGCTGCTCGTTTTCAATCAGTGCAAACCGAACGTACGAATCGCCCAGTTCGCCAAAACCGATGCCGGGCGATACGGCGACCTTGGCGTCGGCCAGCAACTTGCGTGCAAACTCGAGTGAGCCGGCCGCGCGGTAAGGCTCTGGGATCAGGGCCCAGATGTACATCGACGCGCGCGGCAAATCGACCTGCCACCCCGCCTCAATCAAACCGCGGGCGAGAACATCCCGACGATTCTGGTATTGCAAACGGATCTCTTCAACGCAATCCTGCGGACCATCAAGAGCGGCAATCGCCGCAACCTGAATCGGCGTGAAAGTGCCGTAGTCGTGATAACTCTTGATACGGGCAAGCGCAGACACAAGACGCTGATTGCCCACCATAAAGCCGATGCGCCAGCCCGCCATGTTGTAGCTCTTGGACATGGTGAAGAACTCCACCGCGACATCGCGTGCACCCGGCACCTCCATGATCGAGGGCGCCCGGAATCCATCGAACGTAATGTCGGCGTAAGCGAGATCATGGACAACCAAAATGTCGTGTTCGCGCGCAAGCGCCACGATGCGCTCGAAAAAGGGCAGCTCGACGCAGATCGCGGTCGGATTACTGGGGAAGCCCAGGATCATCATCTTGGGCTTTTTGCCCTCGGTCGCAAGGTCGGCGATCGCGTGCTCGATCCCGGCGATGAAATCAACCCCGGGCTCCATCGGAACCGAACGGATATCGGCACCCGCGATCACAGCGCCGTAAATATGGATCGGATAACTGGGGTTGGGCACCAAAACGACATCGCCCCGATCGAGCGTCGCAAGCATCAAATGGGCAAGGCCTTCTTTAGAGCCAATCGTGACGATGGCCTCAGACTCTTGATCGATCTCAACATTGAAACGACGTCCGTACCAGTCGCTGATGGCTTTGCGTAAGCGCGGAATGCCCTTGGACACTGAATACCCATGGGTATCGGGACGCTTGGACGCCTCCACCAACTTGTCAACGATGTGCTGAGGGGTTTCGCCGTCAGGGTTGCCCATGCTCATGTCGATGATGTCTTCGCCACGACGACGCGCAGCCATCTTGAGCTCGGCGGTGATGTTGAAGACGTAGGGCGGCAGACGCGCGATACGCGTAAATTCGCGTTCCGACATAGCTTTAGATACCGAGTTTGGTGCGCAACATCCGATAATGTAGCAATTATCGATGGAGTTGCCGTGAAGTTGCATGTGGAAGGGGCCGGCATCGGCTCCAGAATTACCGCCTATGGCGAAGACTGGATTGAGGTCGATCGGGTGCGCCACCAGGGCGCGCTCGCCCTCATGCCAGAAAAGGGCGTCATGCCTTGGCCAGAAGCTCAGTTTGAGGCACTGACCAGAGCGCATTTCGATGGCCTGATCGAGTGGCAGCCCGATGTCGTGCTGCTGGGCACCGGGGCCCGCCTGAAATTCCCCCACCCGAAGCTGGTCGCAGGTCTGGCTGCCGTTCGGGTGGGTGTCGAAGCCATGGATACGGCAGCCGCTTGTCGCACCTACAACGTGCTCGCCGGCGAGGATCGGCGCGTGATTGCCGTATTTTTACCGACTCTTCTGATCCCTTAATCGTCCGTTAATAGGCTTGTGATAATGTCAAAGAGTGAACAAATGGAAGTTCCCGTGATCCCGACAGTCGGTCAGCTTGTGCCCGATTTCGTGGCTCCTTCGACCGCTGGCGAATTCCGTCTGGGCGATCATCGCGGCGTCGCCGTCGTCCTGTATTTTTATCCGAAAGACAACACACCGGGATGCACGGACGAGAGTCTGCAATTCCGCGACCGGCAGGACGCATTCGCAGCGGCAGGCGCATTGATCATTGGCTGCTCGCGAGACAGCCTGAAGTC